>JADCCH010000034.1 GCA_020252865.1 Methylobacterium sp. | reverse complement strand
TGCGAGGCGTGGCCTTCGAGTTCCGCGTGAAGGCGCAGTTGCGCTATCAGGGCGCCTGGGACTGGGCCTTCATCGGCGGTTCGCTGCTGACGGCCCTCACGCAGGGCTACATGCTCGGGCGCTACATCATGGGGTTCAAGCCCGGTTTCTGGCCGGAAATCTTCGCGATCGCCGCCGGTTTCGGCCTTGCCGCTTCCTATGCCTTCGTGGGCTCGACCTGGCTTCTGGCGAAGACCGAGGGCCCCTTGCAGGCGCGCGCGGTGCGCTGGGCGCAGGCGACGCTTCTGCTGACCCTCGTGAGCATGATCGGGGTTTCCATCGCGACGCCGCTCGTCTCGCCGCGAATCTTCGAGCGCTGGTTCAGCTTCCCGAACATCATCGGGTTGTTGCCCATCCCGATCATGACGGCTGCGTTCTTCCTCGCGCTCTGGGTGTTCCTGAAGCGCATGCCGCGCGCGGATCACAGCCTCGACATCGCGCCTTTCCTGGGGGCGATGGCGCTTTTCACGCTCGGCTTCCTGGGGCTCGCCTATTCCTTCTACCCCTATATCGTGCCGGAACGGCTGACCATCACCGATGCGGCGAGCGCGCCGGAAAGCCTCTGGATCATCCTGCTCGGGGCGGTGTTCGTGCTGCCCTTCATCGCAGGCTATACGGCCTTCAGCTACTATGTGTTCCGCGGAAAGGCGCGCGACCTGCGCTATGACTGAGCTGGAGCGATCGATCTGATTCAGTCAGATCGGCAACCGCTCTCTGTTTTTCTGATTGATCGCGTTTTCTTCGATCAACCGTTATCCACTTGATCGCAAAAATGCTCTGACGCGGGTTCAGGCCCCCCAGAAGATCGCAGCGCCCTCATCGGCGCGGCCAACATCGGTGCGGAAGCCGGCGAACAGCTCGCGGCCCAGCCCCTCCCCGGCGGAGGGCTCGTTCGAGACCGCCGGCATGCGGCGCGCGAATTCGGCGTTATCCATCTCAACTTCCAGCCGCCCGCCGACGGAATCGATGGTGATGACATCGCCATCCCGGAGCCGCGCGATCGGACCGCCCTCCTTCGCTTCCGGCGTGAGATGCAGCGCGCTCAGCACCTTGCCGGATGCGCCGGAAAGGCGTCCATCGGTGAGAAGCGCGACCTTGAGCCCGCGATTCTGCAAAACGCCGAGCATGGGCATGAGCGAATGCAGCTCCGGCATGCCATTCGCCTTCGGGCCCTGATTGCGCACGACGATCACCGCATCCCCGGTGATGGCATTGGCCTTGAAATCCGCCTGGAACGCCTCCGGGCTTTCATAGACGCGGGCCGGCGCGGTGAGCGATTGCTTGTCCATCGCCACCGCCGAGGTCTTCACGATCGCCCGACCCAGGGGGCCCGTGACCAGCGCGAGGCCGCCCTCCGGCGAGAAGGGATCGGCCGCGCCGCGCAGGATCGACGGCGCGGGCGAGATCGCCGGGGGCTCGCGATAGGCAATTCCGCAACCATTCAGCACGGGCTCCTTCGCATAAGCCGAGAGGCCCTGCCCAGCCAGTGTTGGCACGTTCTCGAACAATAGCCCCGCCGCGATCAGTTCGCGCGTCACGAAAGCGAGCCCGCCCGCCGCCTGGAACTGGTTCACATCCGCGGAACCATTGGGATAGATCCGCGCGAGCAACGGCACGGCCTTCGCGAGATCCGCGAAATCCTCCCAGGTGATGCGATAGCCCGCGGCACGCGCCATCGCGACGAGGTGGATCAGGTGATTGGTTGAACCGCCCGTGGCGTGCAGGCCCGCCATGGCATTGATGAAGGCGCGGGCATCAAGCATCTCGCCCATGCCGATGCCCTCGGCTGCGCGGGCAAGCACGAGGCGCACGGCCTCGCGCGTCATCGCTTCGCGCAACGGCGTGCCCGGCGGAATGAAGGCCGTGCCGGGCACGTGCAAACCCATCAGTTCCATCATCATCTGGTTGGAATTCGCCGTGCCGTAGAAGGTGCAGGTGCCCGGCGCGTGGTAGCTCATCATCTCGGCCTCGAGCAGCGCATCCCGGCCCGCTTCGCCGCTGGCATAGGCCTGCCGCACGCGGGTCTTCTCGTCGTTCGGAAGACCCGAGGGCATCGGTCCGGCAGGCACGAAGGCGACCGGCAGATGCCCGAAACTCAGCGCGCCGATGACCAATCCCGGCACGATCTTGTCGCAGACGCCGAGCATCAGCGCGCCATCGAACACGTTATGCGACAGCGACACCGCCGTCGCCATCGCGATCACATCGCGGGAGAAGAGCGACAGCTCCATGCCCGGCTGCCCCTGGGTCACGCCATCGCACATCGCGGGCACGCCGCCCGCGACCTGCGCGGTGGCACCAAGCTCCCGCGCGGCCGCCTTGAGGATGGCCGGATAGGTCTCGAAGGGCTGATGCGCCGAGAGCATGTCGTTATAGGAGGTGACAATGCCGAGATTGGGCGCGGAACCGCTCGCGATCTTCAGCTTTTCGCTGGCCGAGCAGGCTGCGGCAGCATGGGCGAGGTTGCCGCAGGAGAGCTTCCGCCGGGGCGGCATGTCCCGCCGCATGGTCACGAGGCGCGCGAGATAAGCCGTCCGGGTTTCAGACGAGCGCGCCTCGATGCGGGAGCGTACCGCCTCCAGAACGGTCGAGAACGGGGCAGAATTCGGCATTCACGGTTCCTCGGGCATGTCGTCCGTCACCCGGCAGGATTTGCCTGCCGTGCGGTTCTTTCTCATCCGGACCGGATTTCAGATCAAAGATGTGCAAAAATTACGATACGTGTAGGAAAAATACAATCGTGCTTGGCTCCGTGCGATACCCGTTGACCTTGCCGCGCAGGAAGAACCAGGGCAAGCCTGGTTAATTCTTGCGATTTCGCATTTTCAATTAGCAAAGTGGAGGATTGAATAGCAAAGTCGCAAGGTGCATCCAAAAAAGGCGCGGCACCGTCGATTGCCCAGCGCTGAAATGGAGCGTTCCATGAACGTGATGGCGAAGGTTTCCACGGCGAAATCCTTTCTCGAATCCGAACATTCTCCGGTCTATCCGCAGGCCGCCACGCTCATCGCGCGGGATGCGGAAGCCCTCTCCCGCTTCTATGTGGACCAGCTCGGGTTCGAACGGATTGGCGCGGAAGGCGATCACATCACGCTCGGCGCAGGGGGCGTCGGCTTCCTTCACATCCGGCATCGGCCTGAAGCACGCCCCAATTCCGGGCGCGGCTCGGGTTTGTTCCATATCGCTTTTCTGGTGCCGACCCGCGCCGAACTCGGCCGCTGGTTCCTTGCGGCGCATGCCAGCGGCGCGCGCTTCGAAGGCGCGTCCGACCATGCGGTCAGCGAGGCCTTCTACCTCAGCGATCCTGAAGGCAATGGCATCGAGGTTTATGTCGATCGCCCGCGAGCAGACTGGCGTCGCGACCACGATGGCGTCGACATGACGACGGGCCCGATGGCCGTGCGCGATCTCGTGCAACACGCCGCCCCAGGCGATGAAACCCCGCGCCTGCCGTCGGCAACGCGAATCGGGCATTTCCACCTTCAAGTGGGCGATGTCGATCGCGCTGCGACGTGGTGGCAGGATGTTCTGGGAACGGACATCACCCATCGCCGCCCCGGCGCGCGCTTTCTTTCCTGGGGTGGCTATCACCACCATATCGGCCTCAACGCCTGGAACAGCGCGGGCGCAGCCCCGCGTGATCCGGACGTCACCGGCATCGAGACGATCACTTTCGCCATCCGCGAAGAGAGCGAGTTCCGACGGCTCTCGACGACGCTCGGAGCAACCCCGGATGCCACGGAATTTCAGGTGCGCGAGCCCTTCGGCATCCTGGTCACCTTCCGCAAGCTGTGACCCCGGGCCTTGCGCCCCCAGGCGGAATACGCGAAGAGAGGCTCATAATCATCATATGAAATGAGTGTGTCGATGCCTTTCGCGCCGGTTCCTGTCTCTGCCCTGCCCGTTCCGGCTGCCCGGCGTTTCGATCTGCTGGCCATCGGCGAACCCATGATGGAATTCGCCGAGGTCACGCGCGGGGGGGAGCGGCTCTACCTGCCGGGCCATGGCGGGGACACCTCCAACACCATCATCGCGGCGGCGCGACAGGGCACGGCCTGCGCCTATTTCACCGCGCTTGGAGCCGACGCCTTCGGCGCGGATTTCCTGCGCCTCTGGGCGACTGAGAGCGTTGATGCCTCACGCGTCATCACCCGCGCCGATGGCTCCACCGGCATCTATTTCATCACCTATGGCGCGGATGGCCACCAGTTCAGCTACTGGCGGAAGGGCTCGGCCGCGAGCCGCATGACGCCCGCCGAGATTCCCGCCGATCTCATCGCGGAGGCGCGCGTGCTGCATGTCTCGGGCATCAGCCAGGCCATTTCGGAGAGTTGCGCCGACGCGATCTTCACGGCCATCGCCGCAGCAAGGAGGGCCGGGACGGTGGTGAGCTACGACACCAACCTGCGCCTCAAGCTCTGGCCGATCGAGCGCGCCCGGGCGATCACCCATGCCGCGATGGCCGAGGCCGATATCGCGCTGCCCGGCCTTGATGACGCGCAGACCCTTACCGGCCTGCAGACACCCGATGAAATCTGCGATTTCTATCTCGCCCTCGGCGCGAAAATCGTCGCGCTGACCCTGGGCAAAAACGGCACGATGGTCGCGATTCCAGCGTCGCGCGCGTTGGTTCCAGCCTATCCGGTCGAAGCGGTCGATGCCTCCGGCGCGGGCGACACCTTCGATGGTGCATTCCTCGCGGAATGGCTCCGCACGGGTGATCCTTTCACGGCTGCCTCCTACGCCAATGCGGCGGCCGCGCTCGCCACCCTCGGCCATGGCGCGGTTGCGCCGATGCCGAAGCGCGCCGCCGTGGAAAGCTTCCGCGCGAGCCGCACCTAGAGCATTTTCAAGCGAGGTGGTAACCGGCTCGCGTGAAGAAAATGCGACCAGACAAAGAGAGAAGCATTTTCAAGCGAGGTGGTAACCGGCTCGCGTGAAGAAAATGCGACCAGACAAAGAGAGAAGCATTTTCAAGCGAGGTGGGAACCGGCTCGCGTGAAGAAAATGCGACCAGACAAAGAGAGAAGCATTTTCAAGCGAGGTGGGAACCGGCTCGCGTGAAGAAAATGCGATCAAGGAAAGAGACAAGCATTTTCAAGCGAGGTGGTAACCGGCTCGCGTCAAGAAAATGCGATCAAGGAAAGAGACAAGCATTTTCAAGCGAGGTGGGAACCGGCTCGCGTGAAGAAAATGCGACCAGACAAAGAGATAGAGCATCCGATCGGATCCGGTCAGATCGGAAAATGCTCTAGCCGGCTTTCATTCCCCTGCGGGCGTTGGTATACCACCGCCGCTAGAGCATGTTGCGCAAAAGTGGATATCAGTTTTGCGTAACAACATGCAACAAAACAATAGGATAGAGCTCGGTTTTGATTCCATCAAAACGAGGCGTGCTCTAGAATAGAAACGGGGGGGGGAATCGCATGGGCGAGCATGTCCGCATCTTCGAGATGAGCCCGCGTGACGGCCTGCAGAACGAGGCGCGCCTCATCCCCACGGCGCAAAAGATCGAACTCGTCAACCGCCTCTCCGAATGCGGGTTCGACCGCATCGAGGTCACGAGCTTCGTCTCGCCGAAATGGGTGCCGCAGATGGCGGATGCGGCGGAAGTGATGGCGGGGATCACGCGAAAGCCAGGAATCGGCTATGCGGTCCTCACGCCCAATCTCAAGGGCTATGAAGGCGCGATTGCCGCGAAGGCTGATGAGGTCGCGATCTTCGCTTCCGCCTCCGAAGGCTTCAGCCGGAAAAACATCAATTGCGCCATCGCCGAGAGCTTGCAGCGCTTTGAACCCGTGATGGCCGCCGCGAAAGCCGATGGCATGCCCGTACGCGGCTACATTTCCTGCGTGGTCGAATGCCCTTATGACGGCCCCACACCGCCGGGAAAGGTCGCGGAGGTGGCAAGCGCGCTTTTCGGCATGGGCTGTTACGAGGTGAGCCTCGGCGATACGATCGGCAAGGCGACACCCGAGGGCATCGCGCGCATGCTCGATGCGGTGGCGAAGGCCGTGCCGCCGGAAAAACTCGCCGGGCACTTCCACGATACGGGCGGCCGGGCGCTGGAGAACATCGCGATGAGCCTCGATCGGGGTTTGCGCGTGTTCGATTCCTCCGTCGGCGGTCTCGGCGGCTGCCCCTATGCGCCGGGCGCGAAGGGCAATGTCGATACCCTTGCCGTCGCCCGAATGCTCCATCTCAAAGGCTACGAGACCGGCCTCGACCTCTCCAAGCTCGAATCCGTCGCCGCCTTCGCGCGCAGCCTCAGGGGATAATCCATGAAGCCCGAAAGCCCTCGCCTCGAAACCCTCCGCCTCACCTGGGTTGATACCGGCATCGCGACGCTGACACTCAGCGCGCCGGAGAAGCACAATGCGCTTTCGCCCGCGATGATCGCGGAACTGACGGGCATCGCCGCGCGCATCAATGCCGATCCCGCCATCCGCGTGGTCATCCTCGCGGGCGAAGGCGCGAGCTTCTGCGCCGGGGGCGATCTCGGCTGGATGCGCCAGCAGATGACCGCGACGCGCGGCCAGCGCATGGCCGAGGCGCGCAAGCTCGCGGAAATGCTTTACGCCCTGAATACGCTGGAAAAGCCGCTGATCGGCCGCGTGCATGGCAATGCCTTCGGCGGCGGCGTGGGGATGATTGCGGTCTGCGATGTCGCGATCGCGGCGGAGGGTGCGAAGCTCGGCCTCACCGAAACGAAGCTCGGGCTCATCCCGGCGACCATCTCGCCCTACGTGCTGGCGCGGATGGGCGAGGGGCGCGCAAGGCGGGTGTTCATGTCGGCGCGGCTCTTCGAGGCGCGGGAGGCGGCAGAACTCGGCCTCATCGCGAAGGTGGTCCCGGCGGAAGATCTGGATGCCACCGTGATGGCCGAGGCGAAGCCCTATCTCGCGACCGCACCCGGTGCGGTCGCGGCCTCGAAGGCGCTGGCGCGCGCCATGGGCCCGCGCATCG
>JADCCH010000339.1 GCA_020252865.1 Methylobacterium sp. | reverse complement strand
TGAGAAGCTCGCTCGTGCGGCGCTCGCGCGGCTTGTACTGGATGGGCCCGCGCCCCTGCTCGAACTGGTCGAGATCGAACACGTAGCGCTCGAAGCCGATGAGTGTGGAGCCGCGCGCGCCGCTCTCCTGGCGCTGCATGGAGCCTTTCTCGAGAACCAGGTAGGCCGCCCCATCCACCTCCACGACCTGTCCGCGCTCCGCGAGATAGGCCGCCGCGAGATTGGGGTCACGCGAATCGTGGATCATCACCCCGCCCATCGCGCCGCCGGGAAGCCGCTCGCGGTAATGGAAAGTGATGCCGCGTTCGAGCTCGATGAACTTCCCCTCCTGAAGGATCCGCGTCACCACATCCGCCCGCACCTTCGTGATGATGGTGCGGAGCGCCCGGAAGCTCTCGGGCATGGCGAACAGCGTGATGGAGCCGACGATCAGCGTTACCACCACCGTGAGCATCGCGAAGGGGCGCAGCACGATCATCGGCGAGAGGCCGGCCGCGTTCATCACGATGAGTTCGCTGTCGGAATTGAGCCGGTTCAGCGTGTAGAGAATCGCGATGAACAGCGCGAGCGGCGCGATGATCATCACGAGGGCCGGCACGCTCAGCATGGTCACTTCAAGGAAAAGCAGAATCGTCTGGCCCTTGCCGGTGACGAGGTTGAGCTCGCGCAGGGCCTGCGTAAGCCAGATGATCCCGGTCAGCGCGAACAAGCAGGCGAAAAACGCCACCGCCGCAATCCGCAGGATGTATCGCTCGATCATGCTCATTTCACGTTCTTTCCTGCCGCGAAATCGCGGCGCTCGCAAGGCAGGTGACGCAAGGCACGATGCGGGATCGAATTCTGCCCGCCGGTTAAGCGGAAAACCTGGCCCAAACCCTTCTGGCCCTTGCGGGAAAGGGCGATCCGCTCCACCTTGCCCCATGTGACCATCCGCCGGGAATCATGGGAATTTGCGCTTTCGCACTCCCAGACCGGACGATCAGACGAGGATTTCATGGCCCAGAGCCCGACCATCACCTTCGTTCCCCTCACGCAGAATTCGGCCGGCCCCGTGCTCGGCCTCTTCGCGAACGAGGCGGGCATTTCGGCGCAAACCGCCGCGTTGATCGGCGAGAAGCCGGCCCAGCGGCTGACCCAGGCGATCAAGGCCGAGGAATTCAAGGGCAAGGGCGGTTCCTCGCTGTCGCTGCCGGCCGAGCCCGGCTTCGGGCAGGAGGCGACGCATGTGCTGCTGATCGGGCTTGCTGGCGACGAGGAGAGCCCCGCGCCGAATGCCGTGCGTCTGGGCGGGCAGGCGCTGTCGAAGCTTCCGAAGAACCGCTCGGCGAGCCTCCTGCTGCTCGGCCCCAAGGCCCCTTTCACGCCGGAAGAAGCCGCCGATTTCGCGCTCGGCATGAAGCTCGCAGCCTACAAGTTCGATCTCTATCTGACGAAAAAGAAAGAGGATAACGACGTACCCGCTTCCATCCTGCTGCATGTGGACGATCCTGTCGCCGCCCGCCGCGCGATGAAGGCCCGCGAAGCGATCTATGGCGGCGTGGCACTCGCCCGCGACCTCGTAAACGAGCCGCCGAACGTGTTGACTCCGGTTGAATTCGCCTCCCGCGCCGAAAAGCTCGAAAAGCTCGGCGTCGAGATCGAGATTCTCGACGAGAAGGCCATGAAGAAGCTCGGCATGCGCGCGCTTCTGGGCGTGGGGCAGGGCTCCGAACAGGAGAGCCGCCTCGTCATCATGAAATGGATGGGTGCGAAGAGCGAAAAGACCCCACCCATCGCCTTTATCGGCAAGGGCGTGGTGTTCGATACCGGCGGCATCTCCATCAAGCCCGCGGCCGGCATGGAGGACATGAAGGGCGACATGGCGGGTGCCGCGGCCGTTGTCGGCCTCATGCACACGCTCGCGGCGCGCAAGGCCAAGGCGAACGTGATCGGCGCGATCGGCCTGGTCGAGAACATGCCGGACGGCAAGGCCCAGCGGCCCGGCGATATCGTGAAATCCATGTCGGGCCAGACCATCGAGATCATCAACACCGATGCCGAGGGGCGGCTGGTGCTGGCCGATGTGCTCTGGCACGTGAAGCAGAAGTACAACCCCGCCTTCATGGTGAACCTCGCGACGCTGACCGGCGCGATCATGGTCGCACTCGGGCAGGAGCATGCGGGCCTGTTCTCGAACAATGATGAACTGGCCGAGCGCCTTGCGAAATCCGGCAGGGCCACGGGCGAGAAGCTCTGGCGCCTGCCGCTCGGCCAGGAATACGACGAGCAGATCGACAGCAAGGTCGCCGACATGAAGAATACCGGCGCGCGGATCGGAGGCTCGATCACCGCCGCGCAGTTCCAGCAGCGCTTCGTCGATGGCTGCCCCTGGGCGCATCTCGACATCGCCGGCACCGCGATGGGCTCGCCGCAGACAGACATCAACAAGGGCTGGTCATCCGGCTTCGGCGTGCGCCTGCTCGATCGGCTCGTGGCGGATTTCTACGAGGGTTGATGCAACCTCGATGACCGAAGTTCTCTTCTACCATCTCGTCGGGCAGCGCCTTGAACAGGCGCTGCCACAACTGCTTGAAAAATCACTCGAACGCGGCTGGAACGCGGTGGTGCGCGTTGGGTCAGAAGAGCGGCTTGCCGCGCTCGACGAGGCGCTCTGGACCTATTCGGAACCGAGCTTCCTGCCCCATGGCCGCGAGGAGGAGGGCGAGCCGGAGCATCAGCCGATCCTGCTCACCACGAAGGATACGCGCGTGAATGATCCGGGCGTGATCTTCCTTGTCGATCGCGCGAAGCTCCCGGCCGAATACGATGTGAACCGTGTGGTGCTGATGTTCGACGGCGACGATCCCGAAGCCGTGGATGAGGCACGCACCGCCTGGAAAACCGTGAAGGGCTTGGGGCATCCCGCG
>JADCCH010000338.1 GCA_020252865.1 Methylobacterium sp. | reverse complement strand
GATGCCAGGGCCGGGCATGCGGCCAGAGCACGAGATAGGCGAGGCGGTTCTCCGCCGAGAGCGCGAGCGAGATATCGCCCGAGCCATCGGAATCCTGCTTCACGGCAGCTGTCTCGATGATCGAGAAAGGCAGGTTGAAGGTGATCGGCAGGGCCATGCCGATCCGCATCACCACGCGTTCGGAGGTGATCGAATAGACGCTGGTCCTGGCGCTGAACCGCGCGATGAGCGCGATCAGCCCGCAGGCGATCAATGCGGCGATCGTGACGGGGCCGAGGGCGGCCAGAACCGCTTTCGCGGTGCCATGGGTCCAGGCGGTCGAAAAGGCCGTCCAGCCCATCAGCAGCAGGAAATAGGCCGTCACTTCCCTGAGGTGGAAGACCCGCCAGGCCAGAGGGCGCCACGCGGGCGCGCCCTGCCAGAGAAGCCTCTCGCCAGCCGGCAATTCCGCCGGCAGGCCCGGAATGGGCTCGAAGGCGAAATCATCATGGCTCACAGCAGCGGCTCCACACGATCCGGCGTGGCGTAGAGCGTGCCCGCGCCGTAATAGCCACAGATGCGGTCTTCCTCGCGCAGGGTCACGCTGTCCGGCTTCGCGGTGCCGGGAACGCCCTCGAACTGCGCGCCGGTGATCGCCTCGACATGCACCCGGTTCGGGAAGCTCTTCAGCACCGAGAAGGTGATGGGCAGCAGGATGCGGCGCTTGCCCTTGGTTTCGACCTCGAGATAGCGGGCGAGATGCTCGGAGCGATCCACCCAGATATCGACCACCGTGCCGCCCGTCTCGCCATCACAGCCGACGACCGGGAAACCGCGCGGATCAGGATCTCGGGAGGCGGTCGCATAGGTGGTGGCGACCCGCATTGGCACGATGCGCGGGGTGAGCGCGGTGGTCAGATCCGGCTTGTCGGCCCGTTCTGCCCAGGCGCCGGGGCCGATGCCATCGGCGAGCGGGGCAGCGCTGTTCGGCTCGAGCGGCGTACCGGGCAAGCGGGAGGTGGGCTTGCCTGCGATCGGGCGCGTATCGGCCAGGCCATCCGGCACCTGGCGCGTCGTGCCATCGGGAAGTTTGAAGGTCTTCGGAGGCGGGTAGAAGAGCAGGCTCTTCGCCCGGAAACGGCCCGGGTTCGGGCCATCGACTTCGACCGGGTAGCCTTCCCGCTGCGCTTCGCGCTGCAGATAATAGATCAGCCCGGCGAAGAAGATCCAGAACAGATACAGCGCGATCTGCGCCAGATCGAAGGTGGAGGAGACAGAGGCGGGTTCCATGAGAATGTGCTCCCGGAGTTTCAATCAGTTGGGAAATTCGGCCAGCTGGATGCGGGTCGGCGCGGCAGGCTCATCCCGCCGCCACGCGCGGACCAGCGGACCGAGCGCAACGAGGGTGAGGAAGAGAAGAAGAATTTCGAAGTGGTAGATCACGCCATAGGCGCTGGATGAGGCAAGAAATGCCTTGCCGAGCTGCCCGGACGCCCCCAGCATGGCAAGGCTGTCACGCAGCACGCCCCCTAGGCCAATTGCCAGGCCGGCACAGGTGGCCTGCACCGCGCCCCAGGCACCGAGCGCAAGCCCGATCTGCTCGCCGGAGTCGAGGTTCATCGCGGCAATCAACGTCGAGACCGAGAACAGCCCCGCGCCGAAACCGATGGCCAGCACCCCAGCGCGGAAGAGCAGCGGTGAGATGAAGGCACCGGCGAAGATGACCATCGAGAAGCCCAATACACCCACCAGCACCCCCATCGCCGCGAGGCGGCAGGGGTGCGCGCCCTTGGCCAGCAAACCGGCCGCAAGCGAAAAGGCCGCGAGTGAGCCGGCGGCGAGCAGGGCCGTCAGCATGGTCGTGGCGCTCACGGACAGGCCCAGAACTTCCGCGCCATAGGGCTCCAGGATGATGTCCTGCATGTTGAACGCAGCCGTGCCGAGGCCGACGGCCACGAGGAAACGACGCGCCTGTGGCTTGTTGGCAAAGCGCTTCCAGGCCTCGCCGAAGCCCGGGCTCGCCTCGCGCGGCTCGGGCCGGCGGCGGGCTTCCTGTTTCCACAACGCGACGACGTTCAGCACGAGGGTCGCTGCAGCGGCCCCTTGCACCGTCTGGATAAGGCGCACCGGGGAAAAATCGGCGAGCACGAACGAGAACAAATAGCCGCTCACGATCATGCTCATCAGCAAGACGACATACATCAGCGCGACAACGCGCGGGCGCTGCTCTGTGCTCGCAAGGTCGGTGGCCAGCGCGAGGCCCGCAGTCTGCGTGGTGTGCAGGCCCGCACCGGTCAGCAGGAAGGCAAGCGCCGCGCTGATCTGTCCGACCGCCGGGTGCGCCTCGTGGTCCGAGCCGAGCAGAAGCAAGGCGAAGGGCATGATCGCCAATCCGGCAAATTGCAGCATCGTGCCGGTCCAGACATAAGGCACGCGTCGCCAGCCAAAGGCCGAGCGATGCGTATCCGACCGGAAGCCGACCAGCGCGCGGAACGGCGCGAAGAGGAAGGGCAAGGCCACCATCAGCGCCACCAGCGAGGCGGATACGCCGAGCTCCACGATCATCACGCGGTTGAGCGTGCCCAGCAGCAGCACCGAGGCCATGCCCACCG
>JADCCH010000337.1 GCA_020252865.1 Methylobacterium sp. | reverse complement strand
TGGCGGCCTCGCCGGACGCAAAACCGGAAACCACTTTTGCTGGCTCGGCCGAGGGGCGGAACATGATGTTCGACGGCTTGAGATCAAGATGCACCACATCCTGCCGGTGCAGGCTCGCGAGCGCGGTGGCGACGCGCGCGCCGATCTCCACCACCTCTGAAATCGGGAGTGGCGCAGCCTTGAACCTTTCGAGCAGCGAAACGCCTGCGATGCGCTCCATCACGATATAGGGCGCGCGGGAAAAATCGCCGATCGCGATGGTCTTCGGCACATGCGGGCCGGAAAGGCGCGGCAGGATCATCTGCTCCTGCTCGAAGCTGACGATCATGGTGGGGTCATCACCCTCGAGGATGAGCGGCACCTTCATCACCAGGGGCAGGTCGCGACCGGGCTTCGTGACCGCGAAGATCTCGGCCATGCCGCCTTCATGGAGCTTGTCGCCGACCGTGAAGCCATCGATCACGCTGCCAGGCCGAATGCGCTCACGCCCCATGGTCGATTTTCCCGCTCGCTACTCGCCCCTCAGGAGGCGCTCGGCCAGTTGATCCGGCAAACCCGCTTCTCGCACCTTCCGGGCGGCGGTGTAATGATCGTAATCAACCCGCCCGAAGGTGAGGCTGCGCCGCGCCAGATCGAGCAGGCCATAGCCCGCGCCGGGGCGGCCATCGCGCGCCTGCCCGGCCGAACCGATCACTGCAAGCCAGCGCTGGCTCTGCGCCAGCGGATTTTCCATGCCCTGATGCGGCCTATGCCCGGTGGCCGTGCCCTGTGAAGTGAGCCTCCAGAGATGCGGGCGATGCACATGGCCGACGATCGTGATTCGCGCATCGGTGGCGCGCAGGGATCGTTCGGCATTCCGCTCATCGGTGATGTAGAACCACTCGGCTGGCTGGCTCGCGCTGGCATGAACGAAGAGCGCATCCTCGACGCGATGGCTGATCGCGAGCTTCTTCAGCACGGCGCGATGCTCCGGCAGCAGGCGCGTCCGGGTCCAGCGGATGGCCTCGCGCGCGATCCGGTTCATGTCCTCGTCCGAGCCGTCGATCGCGGCATCATGGTTGCCGAGAACGCCGCTCGCGCCGTCTTCCATCAGGCGGGCGGCCGCCTCCACGCAGTATTCGGGGTCCGCGCCATAGCCGACGATGTCACCCAGCAGCACGATCTGGTCCGTGCCGAGGCGGCGAAGGGCCGAGAGCGCAGCCTCGAAGCCCTCGCGATTGGCGTGGATATCGGACAGGATTCCGATGCGCATGTTGCTTCCTTCCCCGGCATCGGCCTTCTCGCGGGCCTTGCGGGCGGTTCACACCCTTGCCCTCGCTCGCCTTGCCAAGAGCGGCCCAATGGTGTTTACGAGCGGCCAGAGCGCGGGCGGTTAGCTCAGTTGGTAGAGCACCTCGTTTACACCGAGGGTGTCGGGAGTTCGAGCCTCTCACCGCCCACCATGATCGCAAGGCCGTGATCGCAAGGCTGTCCCCGAGCGGGACGGTCCCCTTCCTGCCGCGTGAACCTTTCCGAAACCGCTTTCATTCACCCTGATGGTCCGGGGTTGCTGCCCTGTCTGGTGTAACGAGTTTCGAGTGGCGTCATGCGTTTGCGTTCCGGTTTCGCCGGCGGGTTCCTGCTGGCTCTCTGTGCCTCTCCGCCCTCCGCGATGGAATTCGCCTCGGTTCCGCTGGGGCCGGATTGCTCTCAGCGCCATTGTCCGCGCGCGCTGGTGGCCGAGGGCGAGATTTCCGATGATGCCCCTGCGAAATTCACCCGTTTCCTTCGCCAGGAAATGCAGGTGCCGGGGCTGCATGCCCTGATGTTCATCAATTCGCCGGGCGGGAACGTGGAAAGCGCCCTGCGCCTCGGTGCCCTGCTGCACGAGGCGGGCGCATCCGTGGTGGTCGGGCGGCCGGTGCTGGGTGTTCAGGCCCGGTCTTCGCCTGCGCGCGACCGGCGCGTTTCGCATGCGCCCGGCCTTTCGGTGGTGCCGGGCCAATGCGCTTCGGCCTGTGTCTATACCCTCATGGGCGCGAAGAAGCGCATCGTGCCGGATGGCGCGCGCCTGGGCGTGCATCGCATGTCGGCGCGCGTGCAGGCCCATGCGCCGGAAGGCGGCGGGGCATTGCAAAGCCGGATTTTCGCCGGCGAGAACGAAATTCGCCAGCTTCGCGATTACGCGAGCCGCGTGGGCGGTTCGCAGGACCTGATCAGCCTCGCGGAATCGACCCCGCATGATCGCATCCGCGTGCTTTCCGCCGCCGAGATCCGCCGCTATCGCCTCGGCAATGCCGGGCTCTGAAAGGCGTGCCGGAAGGCTGCGGCAGCAATTTTTCCTGAAGCCTCCGAACGCGCTTGACAGGGCAGGGAGGCTTCCTTAGGGGATCGGCTCCTGCGAAGTCCCATCGGGCTTTGCAGAAACGCGCGGGCGTAGCTCAGTCGGTTAGAGTGCCGGCCTGTCACGCCGGAGGTCGCGGGTTCGAGCCCCGTCGCCCGCGCCAGTTTTCCTCCCGCCCTCTCCTTGCTCAGCGCATCGAAGGCCGATTGCCAGATGCGCGAACAGGACCGGGCCTTTCTTCTTGGATTGCTGGGCGTCGTGATCTTCGCGATCACCGTTCCCATGACTCGTCTGGCGACAGACCGCCCCGGTTTTGCCGGGCTTGATCCGCTGTTCATCACGGCGGGACGCGCCGCGCTGGCGGGGCTGCTCTCGGCTGTCTATCTCGCGGTGACACGCGCACCGCGCCCCGACCGCTCGCAGGTCTTTCGTCTCGGGCAGGCCGGCTTGGGGATTGTCATCGGTTTTCCGCTGTTTCTGGGTCTTGCCGTGCGGCATGTCGATGCCGTGCATGCCTCGGTGATCACCGGAGCCCTGCCACTGGCAACGGCCGCGCTCGCCGCGCTGTTGCTGCGCGAACGCGCTTCGACCGCCTTCTGGGCGGCGGCCATTCTCGGTTTCGCGCTGGTGATCCTCTACGCCTGGCTGGCAGGAGACGGGGGCAGGGGCCTGAGCCTCGCCGATCTGGCACTCCTCGCCGCCGTCGTATCGGCAGCCTTCGGCTATGTGAAGGGCGCTGAAGTGAGCCGCAGCCTCGGGCCTGAACGCGTGATCTGCTGGGTTCTGGTGCTCTACCTGCCGTTGACGATTCCGGTGGCCTGGGCGTTCCGCCCGACGGGCGTTGTGGAGCCGGCGGCGTGGCTCGGCTTCGCCTATGTCACGGTATTCTCGATGTGGCTCGGCTTCTTCGCCTGGTATCGTGGCCTTGCGGCGGACCCCCTACGGGTGAGCCAGGTGCAACTGCTGCAGCCGTTTCTCTCGATGCTGTTCGCGGTGCCGGTCCTGGGCGAGCGCATGACCTGGACGGCGAGCCTGTTCTGCCTCGCCATCATTGCCGCGGTGGTCTTGAGCCGGAAACTCCGCTGAAGGCTCAGTTCGCCTTCTTCCATTCCTCGCTGCCGAGCCTGGTATCGCCAGTAT
>JADCCH010000336.1 GCA_020252865.1 Methylobacterium sp. | reverse complement strand
CGTGCCCTTGGGCAGCCCTGCCCGGTTGATGATATCCGCCAGAAGCCAGGCCGATCCGGGAACCAACTCTGCCGGCTTGAAAACCACCGTGTTGCCATAGGCGAGCGCGGGCGCGATTTTCCAGGCGGGAATGGCGATCGGGAAGTTCCAGGGCGTGATGATGCCGACCACGCCGATCGGCTCGCGCGACACCGTCAGCCCGATCTGGTCGCGCACGGAGGGCAGGCCCTCGCTGGTGGCCCGGTAGGCTTCGGCGGCGAAGAACTTGAACAATTGCCCGGCCCGCAGCACTTCGGCCGTCGCCTCCTTCAGGGTCTTGCCTTCCTCGCGCGCCAGCATGTCGCCGATTTCGGCCGAGCGCGCGCTGATTTCTGCACCGATCCGGTCCAGGATTTCGAAACGCAAAAGGGCATTCGTCCGCGACCAGAGTGGAAAGGCTTCGGCTGCCGCCGCAATGGCTGCTTCGACATCGCGTCGCGTTCCAACCGCGAACTCGCCGATGATGTCCCGCGTATCCGAGGGGTTGATGTTGGCCATCACCGCCTGCGTCACGGTGGCCTCGCCGGCAATCAGGTTGGGAAAGACCCTCATGCTTACTCCCTTCTCTCAACGACGAGCCGCGGGCGGAGGATTTCGAACAGCAGCTGCGCGGCGATCGCCTCGGAGCGACCGGAGGGATCCAGCGGCGGCGACACCTCAACCATGTCGATTCCGCAAAGCGGGGCCTCCGCGAAGACTTCGAGCAGGTCGAGATACTGGCGGCAGGTGATCTCGCTATGCACGATGGAACCGGTTCCTGGCAGGAAGCCCGAATCCAGCGCATCGACATCAATGGTGAGATAGAGCCGGTCGCAATCGCGCATGGCATGCGCGACGGCGCGGCGTGCAACCTCGCGCGCCCTGATCCGGTGAACATCTTCCGCAGAGAAGATGAGGCCTCCAAAGCCTTCGATCTCCGCCACGTCATTGCCATCGACCCAGCCGGCAATGCCGATCCAGACCATGTTCTCGCGGCGGATATTGGCAAGCTCCGAGCAGCGCCGGGCGTTGGTCGCGTGGTTGAACGGTCCCCAGGCCGCCAGCCGGTCGCAGAAATCGAGATGGCCGTCGATCTGGATATAGCCGAAGCGCGCGTCGGGCTCGCTTTCCATCAGCGCTTCCGAAACCCCGAGGCAGGCGGGGAAGCTGTTGAAATGGTCGCCGCCGATCGCAACCGGCAGCGCACCGCTTTTCACGACCCCACGGGTCATGTCGGCAATCGAGCGGATGGTCTTGCCTACATCAAGGGGATGGATTTCGGCGTCGCCAAGATCGACCAGCGCGCGATCGCCGCCAAGAACGCAATCCATGCCGGTCGCAAGGTCAAAGAGCTTGTCCCCCGCCTTCTGGCGCAACTCCGCCATGATCAGGCTGGTTTCATGACGCAGCGCCCGAGGCCCGAAACGCGTGCCGATCCGGCTGGTATGCGTCGCATCCGAGGGCATGCCGATGAATGCCGTATCGCCGGGCTGCAGTTCGGAAACATCGGCAGCCGACCCGCCAAAGAATTGCGTGAGTGGCGATGCAAAGCCGATGGTGGGTTTGTCGCTTGAGGGCATCAGATGCGTTCCATGCGCGGGCCGAGCACATTAAGCCGCGCGTAAATCAGATCAAGAATGGCTGTGAGCAGCAGGCGCTGTCCCGTTTTCACGAGCGATAGCCCGTTGATGGTCGGATCCAGACCCGTGATCGACAGGCTCGCGATGTTGGCTGCGCCCAGCTTTCGCAACAGGGTTCGGCATTCCGACAGGCTCAAACCGTCAAAATCAGCTCGCCGGTTGGTGCCATGCCAGTGGCTGGCAAGCGCAGAGGCATCCAGAGCCACATGAACAGGCCGCGTGCCGAGATGCCCGAGGATCGAGCCCAAGCTGCCCTCGAACCGCTGCCGGACGTCGCGAAAAGCGATGGGCAGGCAGGCGGAATTCGCCATGCTCCGGGGCGATGCCGAGACCAGGCAATGAACATCCCGGGCTTCCAGAACGAATTCATCCGGTGCAGCACAGATCACGAGCACCGCCATGCCTGCCGATGCGATCGCTGTGCTGCGTAAGCCGGCTATGGCCGGGGCGACATCCCATTGTTCGCCGCCAAGCATGAGCGGCAGCGCGCCGCGCTCGCAGATCCCCGCGACGGTTCGCCGGATGACGGCATCGAAACCGCCGGTCGCGGGGTCGGTCATGAGATCCCCAAGATCCACGATCGCGCCGGCCATGGCCGCACTGTTCAAGGCGCGCCGCTGGTCGATATCCATCGCGGATTTCATGTTCGCGTTGAAATGCGAGCCGAAATAGGCCGAGGTTTCCCGCATGGCCAAGGCTGCGAGATCCGTCCGGCTGTCGCATCCTGACGCCAGCCCAAACGCGCCAACCATGCCGGGATTCAAATCGTCCAGCGATCCCAACCGGCCGCGCATGAAGGGCAGATGCCCCGCCATGCGGGGAAGCGGCTCGATCCGGAGAGGCATCATGCACCTGCCCGGCGCAGATGCGCCACGATGAGCCTCAGAACGTGATCGCCGAGTGCGCTTTCATGGCGCCCGCACAGATCGAGCTCCGGGGCGAGCCCTGTGAGATGCACGGCTTTGATGCACTGGGCGTTCAGGCCCTCGATCGCCTGTCGCAGCCGCGCCAGCGGCCTTTTCTCTGCGAAGGAAAATGGCGTGCACAATGCCACATCGACCGTCAGCACGACGGCGCTCTGCTGATCCAACGTCGTGGTGTCGGAAGCGAGGTTCGGCAACCGGATGCGGGCGACCTCGCAGCCTGTGCTCCGCTCGGCAACGCCCTGCATAACGTTGCCCATATCGAAAGCGCCGCCGACGATGATGGGCACGGCTCCCCTTTCGGCAATCGCCGTGACCTGGCGGATCAGGGCCGCAAGGTTCCGCTCGCGCTCAAGAGGGAAGACGTTGAGATCGCCGAGATCCAGCACGCGTGCCTGTCCGGCGGGTTGGCAGATACTGCTTTCGCCGAGGCTTGCATAGCGGATCTGGCGGGCCGCGAAACGCGCGCCGAAATGCAGGCTGTCCGAGTGATCTTCGAACAAGCCCACGAGGCAGAGATCGCCGGGCATCACATGCTCGATGTCGACAATCGGAGCGCCAAGCAGAGAGGCGATGGGGTGAAAGTCCGGTGCCTCCGTGAGGGGCCTTACCGCCCTGGTCATGCGGCTTGCCTCGCTTTGCCTTGCCCGAGAACCCGCTGCCCGATCATTGCGGCAATGCGCTCGGAATGCCCACGTGGATCGCGCTCCGGCGCGAGATTGAGGAACGCGAGCCCGCCAAGTTCGAAACGGGAGGCGACCTGTTCTGCCGCTTCGATGGCATCAACAGGGCCGAGGCCGCCGACATTGCGCGTGGTCGCACCAGCTGCATAGCCCGTATCGATCACGCTCAAATCGACCAGCAGCAGGGCCTCACTCGCGGAATCCCCGAGGGTCTGAAGGGCTTCATCCAGCTTGCTGCAATCAAGCCGCGCGGCCGGGATGATCTCGCCACCGGCAGCCCTCCAGGCATCATGGCTTGATTTGCTGATCAGCCGTTTCGTGCCGATCGCCAGCGCAGCGGCGGCACTTGGCAGACGGACATCAAGACGCGGCGACAGGAGGATGATCGCCGGCGCGGTCGAAATGGGCGCGCGGGTAAAGGCTTCCCCGAGCGCTGTGCCGAGCCCTGCATCGCCGCCCAGCATGACCGGACGGGCCCCGCGTCCGATGATCAGCTTGAGAACGGCTGGCAGTTGATCGGCCGGGTCCATGAGATTTCCGAGATCGACGAAGCGGAATGAACCTTCTGAAGCGCCCTCGATTCCATGCGCGGCATCGCGGATGGCACGGGCCGATTCCGTCTCCGCGCCAAACAGGGCGATATCGCCGGGCAAGAGGCCCTGAAGCTTTCCAGCCCATGCGCCGGGATAGTGCCGATCGGCAATGGCGTGTCGATGGATGAGCCGTGCCACCATGTCACATGCTCCCCTTGCCGCGTGCACCAAAGATCTGGACGGCAGCGAGTGCGAGCACCGAGACGACGATCAGGCAGGTCGAAATGGCTGCAATCGTCGGATCGATCTGGTCGCGCAGGGCGTTGAACATGCGCCGGGTGATCGTCGCATTCTCCCCGCCCGAGATGAACTTCGCCACGACCACCTCATCGAGCGAGGTGATAAAGGCGAGGAAAGCCCCGGTGAGGACTGAAAACTTGATCTGCGGCAGCGTGATATCGAGGAAGGCGCGCGGCCGGGATGACCCCATGTTCCGCGCTGCCATCTCCTGGGTCATGTCGTAGTTGTTGAGGCTCGACAGCACCGTGATGATCACGAAGGGAACGGCGAGCGCCGTATGGGCGAGCACCAGGCCGGTGATCGAGTAGTTCAGGTCCACGATCGCGTAGAGATGGAATACGCCCACGGCCACGAGGATTGATGGCACGACAACCGGCATCAGCACCAACAGTTGCAGCGCGTTGCGCACCTTTTCAGAGGTGCAATGCATCCCATAGGCGGCCAGGGTGCCAAGCGGCGTGGCAAGCAATGTCGTCAGCACGGCGACCAGAAGCGATGTCCAGGTCGCGCTCATCCAGGCCGATGAGCCAAAATACTCGCGATACCAGCGCAGCGACCAACTCGTCGGCGGGAACTCCAGATACTGCGAATCCGAGAACGACATCGGGATCACGATGATCGTTGGCAGCATGAGGAAGAAAAGCACCAGTGCGCCGTAGAGGGCGAGCAGCCGCTGTGTCCAGGGTGATGCGCCGGGCATGTCTTGAACCGCCATGACGCTTACCTCACGAACAATCTGTCGAGTCCGAAGACCCGGTGGAGGATCGCCACCAGCGCGAGCGCCATCAGCAGAAGCACAACGCCCAGCGCGCTGGCCGCCCCCCAGTTTGAAAAGATGGTGATGGTGGATTCGATGCGCTGCGCGAGCATCTGCACACGCCCGCCGCCCAGCAGCGCGGGCGTCACATAGAAGCCGAGCGACATGATGAAGACGAGCACCACGCCGGCGAAAAGGCCCGGCAACGACATCGGCACGAAGATGCGCCAGAAGGCTTCCGTGGGGCTAGAACCAAGCCCGACGGCCGCTCGCACCAGATCGCCGTCGATCGATTTCATGGTGGCGTAAAGCGGCAGCACCAGAAACGGCAACATGATGTGCACCATGCCGATGATGCTGGCCGTAAGATTATGTGCGAGCTGGAGCGGCGTCTCGATCAGGCCCAGCGACAAAAGCGTGTTGTTGATCAGGCCGTTGCGCTGAAGCAGCACGAGCCACGCATAGGTGCGCACGAGCACCGCTGTCCAAAACGG
>JADCCH010000335.1 GCA_020252865.1 Methylobacterium sp. | reverse complement strand
CCGGCAATTGCTTGCCGGTATGGTCGCGGATGATCAGCGGTTCGTAGATCTGGTGGGCGAGGGTATGGGTCGGCCCCTCGTTCTGGGCATGCGGATCAAGCGTCAGCGAATCACCGGAACGCGCCCATTTCAGGGTGCGTGCTTCGGCGATGCCCGCGAGCATGGTCGTCGTGGCGAGGACCGCAAGCAGGCCCCGGATGGTCATTTTCATCGAACTCTCCCTGTTCATGCCGGGCAGCCTCCCGGACCGCCCTTGATGAAAGGCTAAACGAAATGGAAGCCGTTTGTCACGAGCCAAGCGAATTCCGGACCATATACCACGCGGGACGTGCGGCTATGCGTTGAACTGATCCGATTTCCGAAAGACCTCCCTTTTCGTTATGGCGCGAAGTGGAGTAGCTTCAAGATGTGATCGGGGGTTCGCGCGACCCGTGAGCCGCGCGCCAGCCGGGAGCCCTGGCGGCTCGCATCGGCCATCCCTCGCGAAGGAGACACCATGAGGATCGATCCGCGAATTGCTGCCCTCAAGGGCGAGGTGACCGGCTGGCGCCGCGATTTTCACGCGCATCCGGAAGTGCTCTACGAGGTGCATCGCACCGCCGGGATCGTGGCGGCGAAGCTGCGGGAATTCGGTTGCGACGAGGTGGTGGAAGGCATCGGCCGCACGGGCGTCGTCGGCCTCATTCACGGAAAGAACGGCCCCGGCGGCCGGGTGGTGGGCCTGCGCGCCGATATGGATGCGCTGCCGATTTCCGAGGAAACCAACCTTCCCCACGCCTCGAAGACGCCTGGAAAGATGCATGCCTGCGGCCATGACGGGCACACGGCGATGCTGCTGGGTGCCGCGAAGCATCTCGCTTCCACCCGTGAATTCGAAGGCTCGGTGGCGGTCATCTTCCAGCCTGCCGAAGAAGGCGGGGCAGGCGGCAAGGCCATGGTCGATGAAGGCATGATGGATCGCTGGAACATCCGGGAAGTCTACGGCATGCACAACATGCCGGGCCTGCCGCCGGGCCATTTCGCGACGCGCGCCGGGCCGCTGATGGCGGCGACGGCCTATTTCGAGATCGCGATCGAGGGCCGCGGCGCCCATGCCGCCAAGCCGCATGAGGGCATCGACCCCGTGGTGATCGGCGCGCAGCTCGTCACGGCGCTGCAATCCATCTCCTCGCGCAACACCGACCCGATGAAGCAGGTCGTGGTCTCGACCACGATCTTCCAGGCGGGCGAGGCTTTGAATGTCATTCCGCAGCGCGCCTACCTGCGCGGCACCGTGCGCACGCTCGATGCCGGCGTGCGCGAAATGGTGGAGCGGCGCTTCAGGCAGATCTGCGAGGGCATGGCGAAGATGTTCGAGGCCGAAATGCGCCTCGATTACCAGCGCCGCTACCCGGCGACCGTGAACCATGCCGCGCAGACCAAGGTGGCCGCTGATCTCGCCCGCGCCATTGCCGGGCCGAAGGGCGTGGATGACGACATGGCGCCCACCATGGGCGGGGAAGATTTCTCCTACATGCTGGAAGCGCGGCCCGGGGCCTTCATCTTCATCGGCAATGGTGATAGTGCGGGGCTTCACCATCCGGCCTATGATTTCAACGACGAGATCATTCCGGTTGGCATCCAATATTGGGCGCTGATCGCCGAGAGGGCGGGACTGGCGCGCTGATCCTGCGGCGGGGGGCCGCTTCATGCCGCTGACACTCGCCCTGATCGCCCATGACAAGATGAAGCCGGCGCTGGCCGATTGGGCCGCCGAACACGAGGCAGCCCTCCGGCCGCACCGGCTCGTCTGCACCGGCACGACCGGCGGCGTTATTGCTGCGCGTTGCCCGTCGCTCGATGTCACGCGCGTCGCCTCCGGCCCGCTGGGCGGTGACCAGCAGATCGGCGCGCTGATCGTCGAGAAGAAGATCGCCGGTATCATCTTCTTCATCGATCCGCTCTCGCCGCTGCCACATGACGTGGATGTGAAGGCGCTGACCCGCCTCGCCGTGGTCTATGATGTGCCGATCGCGATGAGCCGCTCCACGGCCGACCTCATGCTCAAGGGCGGATTGTTGGCTCAAGTTGTTCCCCCGGGCTTGACAGTCTGAGCCGGGGCTGCAACTAATTTTCAAGGGGTAATCCGCGAGATCCCCGTGAGGCTGCTGCCCAAATTCGCGCCTGCTTCCTGTTTTGGAAGGCGTGCAGCCATGGCTTCTCCCATTGAAATCTCCGTTTCCCATCTTCTGCGCAGGCTCGGCCTTCGCGATCAACCTCTGGTGCTCGATGTCCGGATTGCCGAGGATGTCGCGACCGATCCGCGTCGCCTTCCCGCTTCAGAAGCACGCGATTTCCGCGAGGCCCGGCAATGGGCCGGCGCGTTTGCCAGCTGGCCTGTCGTGGTGATCTGCCAGAAGGGGCTCAAGCTCAGCCAGGGTGTTGCTGCCCTGATCCGCCAGGCCGGCGGGCAGGCGGAATCGCTGGAGGGCGGGTTTGAAGCCTGGCGTGACGCCGGTGGTGTTCTCGTCAAACCGGATCATGTGCCAGTCGCCCCGCGGGACGGTTCAACGCTTTGGGTGACGCGCCTGCGCCCGAAGATCGACCGGATCGCCTGTCCGTGGCTGATCCGCCGTTTCATCGACCGACGCGCGCAATTCCTGTTCGTCACGCCCTCGCAGGTGGTGGCGGTCGCCGACCGCTTCGGCGCCACGCCCTTCGACGTCGAGGACGTCTTCTGGTCGCATCGCGGCCCGCGCTGCACCCTCGATGTGATGATCGAAGAATTTGGCCTCGCGCATGCCCCGCTCGACCATCTTGCGCGGATCGTCCGCGCGGCCGATACCGCCACACTGGAAAACGAGCCGGAGGCGGCTGGTCTTCTCGCGATCTCGCTCGGCCTGTCACGTCTTCAT
>JADCCH010000334.1 GCA_020252865.1 Methylobacterium sp. | reverse complement strand
TTATGCCGAGTTCCCGCATTTCGCGGGCCTCGACCAGATCGCAGCCGGTGATGCGGCAACACTTGCCAGGCTCGGCAAGGCCGATGCGAAGCCGGACAAGGCGCCTTTCGTGAACGCGGTGCAGGCGTTCCACCTCACCAATGCGATTGCCCGCGCCTCCAGGGTGATGGGCGAATGTGCGAGCCTCGCGGCGGCCCCGGCCGTGGCGGCAGAATAAGGAGCGAAACCGTGGTCGACTACACGCCTCCTGCCAAGAAATCGCTCGTCGGGCCGATGATCCTCGGCACGCTGGTTTTTGTCGTGCTCGTGGTTGCCGCATGGGTGGCCTTCGCCGTGCTGCGCTATCTCGTGATGGAGACGACGTGGTTCGTGCCGCTGCTGATCGTGGCCGGCAAGACGCTGCTGCTGCTTGCGGGGCTCCTGATCTTCATCGCCTATATCCTGCTGGCGGATCGCAAGATCTGGGCGGCGGTGCAGCTCAGGCGCGGCCCGAACGTGGTCGGCCCCTTCGGCGTGCTGCAGAGCTTCGCGGATTTCCTGAAATTCGTGCTGAAGGAGCCGGTCATCCCGGCCTCGGCCGACAAGGTGCTGTTCCTGCTGGCGCCGCTGCTCACCTGCGTGCTCGCGCTCGCGGCCTGGGCGGTGATCCCCCTGAATGCCGGCTGGGCGATCGCGGACATCAATGTCGGCGTGCTCTACATCTTCGCGATCTCGTCGCTGGGTGTCTATGGCATCATCATCGGCGGCTGGGCCTCGAATTCGAAATATCCGTTCCTCGGCGCGCTGCGTTCGGCGGCGCAGATGGTGTCGTATGAAGTCTCGATCGGTTTCGTGATCATCACCGTGCTGATGCTGGTGGGCTCGCTGAACCTCACGGATATCGTGCTGGCCCAGCAGAATTCCGGCCCCGCGCACTGGCTCGGCGTGCCGTGGTTCACGATGCTGAACTGGTTCTTCATCCCGCTCTTCCCGATGTTCGTGATCTTCTTCATTTCGGCTCTGGCCGAGACGAACCGGCCACCTTTCGACCTGCCGGAAGCGGAATCGGAACTCGTGGCGGGCTTCATGTCGGAATACGGGTCGACCCCGTATCTCCTGTTCATGCTCGGCGAATACGTGGCGATCATGACCATGTGCGCGCTGACGGTGATCCTGTTCCTCGGCGGCTGGACGCCTCCGCTCGCCATTGCGCCCTTCACTTGGGTGCCGGGCGTGGTGTGGTTCGTGCTGAAGGTCTGCGTGGTATTTTTCGGCTTCGCGATGGTGAAGGCGATGGTGCCCCGCTACCGCTATGACCAGCTGATGCGCCTGGGCTGGAAGGTGTTCCTGCCGCTCAGTCTTGCGGCGGTGGTCATCGTCGCGGGCGTGCTGCAGCTTACGGGGTGGTATCGCTGATGGCCGTCGCGCTCGGAGCCCTGCTGGGAGCGCTCACCGGGCTGGCGCTTGCGCTCGCGCAGGTGAAGCTCGTCCGAATGTATGCCGCCGGTAAGCCCGAGCATATCCGCGAGCGCGCCTATGACACGATCGACCAGCTGAAGCTCACGAGTTTCCTCGGTCTGCCGCTCATTTTCTCGATCATCGGCTACATGCTGGCCGTCTCGTATTTCGGATAAGGGAGCCAGGACCATGGCACTCGCACAGGCCGCCAGGGGCCTTCTGCTGAAGGAGTTCGTCTCAGCCTTCGTGCTGACGATGCGCTATTTCTTCAAGCCGAAGCCCACGCTGAACTACCCGTTCGAGAAGGGCCGGCTCTCTCCGCGCTTCCGTGGCGAGCATGCCTTGCGCCGATACCCCAACGGCGAGGAGCGCTGCATCGCCTGCAAGCTCTGCGAGGCGGTTTGCCCGGCCCAGGCCATCACCATCGAGGCCGGCCCGCGCCGCAATGACGGCACGCGGCGCACCACCCGCTACGACATCGACATGACAAAATGCATCTATTGCGGCTTCTGCCAGGAAGCCTGTCCGGTCGATGCGATCGTCGAGGGGCCGAATTTCGAATTCGCGACCGAAACGCGCGAGGAGCTTTTCTACAACAAGGAAAAGCTGCTTGCGAACGGCGCGCGCTGGGAGCGGGAAATCGCGCGCAATATCGCGATGGACGCGCCGTATCGCTAACGGGAAACCGAAAAATGTCCGTCGTCTCCCTCTTCTTCTACCTGTTCTCGGGTGTGCTGATCGCCTCGGCCGTGATGGTCGTTTCGAGCCGCAACCCCGTGCATGCGGTGCTCTTTCTCATCCTCGCCTTCTTCAACGCGGCGGGCCTGTTCCTGCTGATGGGGGCGGAATTCCTCGCGATGATCCTCATCGTCGTCTATGTCGGCGCGGTGGCGGTGCTGTTCCTCTTCGTCGTGATGATGCTCGACGTGGATTTCGCCGAGTTGCGGCAGGGCTTCCTGCAATATCTGCCGCTGGGCGTCCTGATTTCGGCGATCTTCTTCATCGAGATCGCGCTGGTGGTCGGCACCTGGCAGTTGGCGCCCGATGCGCTGGCCATGCGCAAGGCCGCGACCGCGACGCCGGTGGACGCGATGAACGCGCGCGCGCTCGGCCGCGTGCTCTACACGGAATATGTCTACTTCTTCCAGGCGGCGGGCCTGATCCTGCTCGTCGCGATGATCGGCGCGATCGTGCTCACCTTGCGTGAGCGCGAAGGCGTGCGCCGCCAGAGCATTCCGCAGCAGAACGCGCGCACCAAGGCCGGCTCGATGGTGGTGGTCGACGTGCCGGTGGGGCAGGGCGTTTCCAACGAGGGCGTGTTCCGCAAGGACGCGGCCGGGCAGAAGGTTTGAGGACGATGGAGATCGGACTTTCGCATTATCTCGTCGTCGCGGGCGCGCTGTTCACGATCGGCGTGTTCGGCATCTTCATCAACCGCAAGAACGTGATCGTCATCCTGATGTCGATCGAGCTCATCCTGCTCGCGGTGAACATCAACCTCGTGGCGTTCTCCATGCATCTGAGGGATCTGACGGGGCAGGTCTTCGCGCTGCTGGTGCTGACGGTGGCGGCGGCGGAGGCTGCGATCGGGCTCGCCATCCTCGTCGTCTATTTCCGCAACCGCGGCACCATCGCGGTCGAAGACATCAACGTGATGAAGGGCTGAGGGGGTCATGGTCTCGAACAACTTGGCCACGGCCATTGTCTTTCTGCCGCTTCTCGGCTTCCTGATTGCCGGCATCGCGAGCCTTTTGGCGCACAAGCCGGCCCGCGAGGCGGATGTGATCGCCTTCGGCAAGGCGGATCACTCCCATCACGGGCATGGCTCACATGGTCACGATGCGCATGGTCACGACGATCATCACGACGACCACCATGCGCCCGAGCCCTCGCCGCATTCCGAAAGCGTGTCGCGCTTCGCGGAAGTGCTGACGACCGGCTTCCTGATGGTCGCCTGCATCCTGTCCTGGCTGCTGTTCACGCAGATCGCGCTCGGTTCCGCGCAGCCGATCCGCATCACGGTCGCCTCGTGGATCCATGTCAGCAATTTCATCGCCGACTGGAACATCCGCGTCGATACGCTGACGGCGGTGATGCTGGTCGTGGTGACGACCGTCTCGGCGCTCGTGCACCTCTATTCGATCGGCTACATGCACGAGGACGCGGGCAGGCCGCGTTTCATGGCCTATCTCTCGCTCTTCACCTTCGCGATGCTGATGCTCGTGACGGCCGACAATCTCGTGCAGATGTTCTTCGGCTGGGAAGGCGTGGGCCTGGCGAGCTACCTGCTGATCGGCTTCTGGTTCAAGAAGAAGTCCGCCAACGATGCCGCGATGAAGGCCTTCATCGTGAACCGCGTCGGCGATTTCGGCTTCGCGCTTGGGATTTTCCTCGTCTTCTGGGTGTTCGGCGCGGTGAGCTTCGATCCGATCTTCGCCGCCGTTCCCGGCAAGGCGCAGGAGGTGATCAGTTTCCTCGGCTTCCATCTTAACGCGCTCGAACTCGCCTGCTGCCTGCTCTTCATGGGCGCCATGGGCAAGTCGGCGCAGTTCCTGCTGCACACCTGGCTGCCGGATGCGATGGAAGGCCCGACCCCGGTTTCCGCGCTCATCCACGCCGCGACCATGGTGACGGCCGGCGTGTTCATGGTGGCGCGCCTGTCGCCGCTTTTCGAGGCGACCCATTTCGCGCTTGCGCTGGTGCTGATCTTCGGCGCGACGACGGCGATCTTCGCGGCGACCGTTGGCCTCGTGCAGAACGACATCAAGCGCGTGATCGCCTATTCCACCTGCTCACAGCTCGGCTACATGCTCG
>JADCCH010000333.1 GCA_020252865.1 Methylobacterium sp. | reverse complement strand
GTGCGGCCCGGATTGACCAGCATCACCTTGATATTGGTGATGTTCCGCACTTCCTCGGCCCAGTCGCGGCACATCAGGTCGAGCGCGGCCTTGGAGGCACCATAGCAGCCCCAATAGGCGTTGGCATTCGAGCCCGCGCCGGAAGAGAGGAAGATCGCACGGCCGGCATCGGAAGCGCGCAGAAGCGGGTCCAACGAGCGGATCAGCCGGTAATTCGCCGTCACGTTGATCGCGAAAACGCGCTCCCAGTGCTTCGGCTCGATATGGTTCAGCGGCGAAATCGGCCCGAGGGTCGCTCCATTGCCAACAAGCACATCCAGCTTGCCCCAACGCTCGTGGATGGAAAGCCCGAGGCGATCCAGCGCATCGAAATCCGTGAGGTCGAGCGGCACCAATGTCGCTGAACCACCGATGGCCTTGATCTCGTCATCCAGCGATTCGAGCCCGCCCACCGTGCGTGCCAGCGCGATGACATGGGCGCCCGCCCTGGCAAAGGCGAGGGCGGTTTCCCGTCCGATGCCGCGCGAGGCACCCGTGACGAGCGCGATGCGGCCGGAAAGCTCTTTCTCGGTCATGGTGTCAACTGGCCTCGGCGAGGAGGGAGAGTTGCTTCACGCTCTCGCCCACGACATCCGCGATGGGCGTGGGATAATCGCCGGTGAAGTAATGGTCGGTATATTGTGGCTCGGCATTGTCGCGGCCGGGTTCGCCCAGCGCGCGATAGAGCCCATCGATCGAGATGAAGGAGAGGCTCTCGACGCCGAGATAGGTGCGCATTTCCTCGATCGTCATGCGCGCCGCCAGCAGCTTGTCCTGCTCGGGCATGTCGATACCGTAGAAATCCGGATACCGGATGGGTGGGGAAGCAATTCGGAAATGCACTTCCGTGGCACCCGCCTCGCGCATCATGGTCACGATCTTGCGGGAGGTTGTCCCGCGCACGATGGAATCATCGACCAGCACCACACGCTTGCCCGCGATCACCGCGCGATTGGCCGAGTGCTTCATGCGCACGCCGAGTTCACGCACGCTTTGCGTGGGCTGGATGAAGGTGCGGCCCACATAATGGTTGCGGATGATGCCGAGTTCGTAGGGAATGCCCGATTTCTGTGCAAAGCCGATCGCCGCGGGCACGCCGGAATCCGGCACCGGCACCACCACATCAGCGGAGATCGGCGTCTCCATCGCGAGTTCCGAACCGATATTCTTGCGGACCTCGTAAACGTTCATTCCGCCAGCCACCGAATCCGGCCGGGAAAAATAGACATATTCGAAGATGCAGGGCCGGGGCTTCCGGGGCGGGAAGGGCCTGAGGCTCTCAATCTGGCCTTCCTCGATCACGAGAATCTCGCCCGGCTCCACCTCCCGCTCGAATTTCGCGCCGATGATGTCGAGCGCGCAGGTCTCCGAGGCGAGGATCGGGCAACCATCGAGGCGGCCGAGCACCAGCGGGCGGATGCCCAGCGGGTCACGCGCGCCGATCAGCTTCTTGTTGGTCATGCCCACCAGCGCATAGGCGCCCTGGACCTGCGAAAGCGTCTCGATGAAGCGATCCACAAAGCGATTGCGCTTCGAGCGCGCCACGAGATGCAGGATCACCTCGGTATCCGAGGTTGCCTGGTAGATCGCGCCCTCGGCGATAAGCTGGCGACGAAGGGTCAGCCCGTTCGTAAGGTTGCCGTTATGCGCCACCGCGAAGCCGCCCACGGAAAGTTCCGCGAAAAGCGGCTGCACATTGCGCAGGATGGTCTCGCCGGTCGTGGAATAGCGTGTGTGCCCGATCGCGGCATTGCCCGGCAGCTGGTCGATCACGCTCTTCTTCGAGAAGTTGTCGCCCACAAGGCCGAGGCGGCGCTCGGAATGGAAACGCGTGCCATCGAACGAGACGATGCCGGCTGCCTCCTGCCCGCGATGCTGGAGGGCATGCAGGCCGAGAGCCGTGATCGCGGCTGCATCGGGGTGGCCATAAATGCCGAACACCCCGCATTCTTCGCGAAGGTGGTCCGCATCACGAAAGGGATGGTCGTCCCCGAAATCGCGTTCATCCATCGGTTCGGCTTTGTTCATGACCGACAATCCTAGCAGGGGAGACGAATGCGCCGGGTCGTCCTCAAGGTTTGGGCTGGGGGGCGGCCGGCGGGGTTACCGGGGCCGGAGGCACGGCGGTGCCGGGACCGGATTGCTTGAATTCCTCCGTCGCCTTCTTGATGGGCGTTGCGATCGACTCGTCGAGATTTTCCGGAAGTATCGCCTTCAGGCGTTCCCAGCTCGTGGTGAGAACGGGCCGGAACTTCGCTTCCGAAACCCATTGCGGCTGCTGCTTCTCGGCCACGAGCCACGAAAAGAAGCCGAAGCCGATGATGGCGAGCAGGAAACCACGCGCCGCGCCGAACAGGAAGCCGAGCGTGCGATCCAGCGCGCCAATGCGGCTGTCCAGGATGAAATCCGAGAGCTTCGAGGTGACGATATAGCTCACCATCAGGGTGGCAAGGAACACGCTGCCGAATGCAAGGCCGTTCACCAGCAGCGGCGGCTGCTTCGCCACATACTGCACCACATAGGGCGCGGCCTGTGGATAAAAGAAATAGGCGACCACGGCCGCCATCGCCCAGGAGGCAATCGCCAGCACCTCACGCGTGAAACCGCGCACCATCGCAAGAAGGCCCGAAACAAGCACGATTCCAATGACGAGAAGATCGAGAATGGTAACCGGCATTGGGACTCCTTTTGGCGAACGCCAATG
>JADCCH010000332.1 GCA_020252865.1 Methylobacterium sp. | reverse complement strand
CGCGCGGCGCACGCGCACATCGGAGAATTGCGGCAGGCCCGAATTAAAGGCCATGGCACGCACGCGCGGGATGGTAAGGCTCTCCACCTTCATCTGGCCAGCCGCGTCGATGCGCGGGGTCGCGACCGGAACAGTCGTGAAGATGATATCCTGATCACCGGCAATGGCGACATTCGTGCGCGTATCCCCATTGGGAATGGCGGTGTAACGGGCGCGCGCCACCTTGGATTTCTCGCCCCAGTAGCCATCGAACCGCTCAAGTTCCAGCACGGTCTTGCCGTCTATCGCCGTGATGCGGAACGGGCCGGTCCCGATCACTTTCGCAACCTTGCCGTCCGCCCCCAACGACGCAGGTGCCAGAACAACTGACGCATAATCAACGAGCACCGCCGGCAGGTGGCTGAACGGTGTCTTGGTCTTCAGCACCAGCGTATCGCCTTGGGTAGTCAACTGATCGACCGGGATCTGCTGCATACTCTCGCCGGCCAGCGAGCGCTTCAGGCTTGCCATCGCAGCCTCGGCCGTGAGCAGGGTTCCGTCATGGAAGGCCACGCCGGAACGGATCTTGAAGCGCCAGGTGAGACCATCTTCACCCACGGTCCAGCCTTCGGCGAGGCCACCGACCAGCTTGCCATCCGGCTCGACCATCACGAGCGTCTCGGCGATTTGCATCCGGGCCATGATGTAGCCGGTATCTGTCGGCTCATTCGAGGTCCATTCCCAGGGCGATGCCACGCGCAATACGCCAGCCTCCTGCGCCCCCAGTCGCGAAGGCAATCCGGCCAGCGCCGCGGTCGATGCGGCAAAAGCGAGCGCGGAACGGCGTGTGAGCGTAACTCTGGCGGTCATGTCAGTCCTCAAAACGGTTGGAAAAGGCGATCAGGTAGCTTCGATTGGCGCAGGCCGTCGTTCGACTTGTCGCGCGCCCGGAAGGAGCGGCGGCACACGTCCGAGAATGCCGGCCTGCAAGGCCTCGGGCCGCTCGAAGCGCTCCATGAAGCCATCGGGCCGGGCTGTGTAGAGTGCGAAGGCGTCGAGCACGGCGACCGCGTCGCGAGCGGGATCGAGGTCACCAAAAAGATAGGTGAAGCGCCCTTCGCCCGAGAAGGCGACGACGCAGGGCCGCTTGCACTGGCTCATGCAGCGGACATCGCGCAGCGCCGCGACGTCAACACCACGCTTCTGCGCCTCCGCCTGGATCGCATCGGCCAGATCCGCACCGGGGCGAGGCGCATCTGCCTCGCCGTTCCAGCCCTCCGGCGTGCAGCGGAAGCAGATCGAGAGACAGGCCTTGTTCACCGCCACGGCCATCGTCAGGCGGCCTTGCGATCCCAGTTCGGGAAGGGATCGGGCAGGTGCTGCCAGGCCTCGGGCGTGAAGCGATCGACCATGCCGGTCAGCGCCGCATCAAGCTCGGCGCGAATGGCAGCCTCGTCCATCTGGCCGGCAAGCCCGATGAACACGATTTCCTGCCGACGATCCCCGAAAACGGGGTCGAGATAAGGCGCCATGCTCGCGCGCCATTCGTCGCTATCAGGCCAGCGAGTCTTCGGCACGGCGGCCCACCACAGGCCGCGCTTCGACGTGCGCACGAGAGCCCCGGCCTGCGCGAGTTCGCCCACATGGTTCGGACGGGTTGCGAGCCAGAAGAAGCCCTTGGCGCGGACGACGCCCGGCCAGGGCTTGTTGACAAAGGCGTTGAACGCCATGGGTGTGAAAGGCCGTCTTGCGCGATAAACGAAGGAGCGGATACCGTAGACCTCGGTCTCCGGCACATGATCCTTGAAGCCGTTCAACTCCTTGAACCAGAGCGGATGCGTCTGGGCGCGCTCGAAATAGAAGAGACCGGTGTTCAGCACGGCCCCCAGCGGCACGCGACCATAATCCGCCTCGATGATCCGGGCCTCGGCATTAAGCGCCACAATGATCTTGCGGGCGAGATCGCGTTGCTCGAGCGTGGCGGAGCCAACCTTGTTGAGCACGATGACATCGGCGAATTCGATCTGCTCGACCAGAAGGTCCACCAGCGCGCGATCGTCCTCCTCGCCCGCGACCTCGCCACGATCCCGCAGGAAATCCTCGCTCGTATAATCCTTGAGAAGGTTCACCGCATCGACCACCGTGACCATGGTGTCGAGCCTGGCGATATCCGTGAGCGACAACCCCGCTTGATCACGGAAATCGAAGGTGGTGGCGACGGGCAAAGGTTCGCCAATGCCAGTGGATTCGATCACGAGATAATCGAAGCGCTTCTCCTCCGCGAGGCGACGCACCTCCTGCAACAGATCGTCGCGCAGCGTGCAACAGATGCAGCCATTGGACATCTCGACGAGCTTCTCATCGGTGCGCGAGAGGCCGCCATCCTGCTTCACAAGCTCGGCATCGATGTTCACCTCGCTCATGTCGTTGACGATAACCGCGACGCGCATCCCCTCGCGATTGTTCAGGATGTGGTTGAGAAGCGTGGTCTTTCCCGCGCCGAGAAAGCCGGAAAGGACCGTGACGGGCAGGCGGGTGCCGGCAGGAGAAATTTCGACCATGACATTCCGGAATGTTATGTTATTACATTTAATAAAGCGTAATAATGTTACACTTGGTTCGCTGTCAAGGAGATGGATTCCATGGGCGATGCAACGACTCCGGAAGTGGCCCCAGACGATCGCGGCGTTGTCAGCCTTCACCACGATGCCGATCGGCTTGTGGAACGCGCCCGTGTTATCGCATCAAGCCGGCGAGCCCGGCTTTCCGGTATTCGGGAGCGTGTTCTGAAACTGCTTGTCGAAGAGGAGAAGCCTCGGTGTTGATTGCCGCTGAGATTTGACCCGGTTTTTTCGTTGAGAAGTGACCCGGGTTGAAGATGTTTCCCGCGGTGTTGGCGGGTCGTCAAGCGCGTGCTTTTT
>JADCCH010000331.1 GCA_020252865.1 Methylobacterium sp. | reverse complement strand
ATTCTGTTCTGGCGCCCGAACTCGCTCTCAGGTGCGCGCCTTCTCGAAAGCGCTCCACGCCGCCTCGAAGGCCTCGAAATTGAAGCCCGGCCGTCGCGCCGGTTCCAGGATCAGCTTCTCGGTCTCCATCAGCTTGCGGATCGCCGCGCCGAGGCTCTCGACCGTCTCCGGCGGGATGACCACCGCGCCATGGCGATCGGCATGAACAAGATCGCCTGGCGCGATTTCGAGGCCGAAGATCTTCACCGTTGTGCCGAGTTCACGCACATGCACGAAACCATGGCTGGGCCCCACCGAGCCGGCAACCACCGGAAAACCTGCCGGCAGGTCGCCAAGATCGCGCATGACGCCATTCGTCAAGGCGCCGGAAATCCCGAAGGCCTTGTGGATCGTGGTGTTCACCTCGCCCCAATAGGCGCCGATGCAATTCGGGAAATCGAGATCCTCCACCACGGCCACCGAGGGCTTCGGGCCATCATGCATCGCCCTGTAATAGGCCATCCGCCTGGCGCGGATGACGCTTCCCTCTTCCATGGGCGGCGCGAGCGCGGCGATCTTTGCGGTGACGGCATAGCCGACCATGGCGCCCTCCTGCGGGGCGCTCGCGATCATCGTGCCGCGCGTGAAGCGGGAGAAGCCGCGCCGACCCTGCACCACCTCGATGGCGTTGCACACGGTGGGCGTATCGACCTTGCGCAAGAGCGCGAGCAGATCCGGGTTCATCAGGCCTCCAGCCAGGTTTGAAGCGCGTGGAAGGTGGGTTCGGGGCTTTCGAGGGTGGGGAGGTGGCCCGCCTCCTCGATGATGACGAGACGCGATTGCGGCATCAGCCTGTGCATCGCGTCGTGGCGTGGAAGCGGGCAGAGCCGGTCATGCCGGCCCATCAGCACGAGGGCCGGCCCCTTGAAGCGCTGAAGCGTTTCCGCCTGGTCCGGCCTGTCACGCAAGGCGCGCGATTGCCGGGCGAAGATCTCCGGGCCGAGAGCCAAGGCCATGGCCATGCACAGATCGAGCACTTCCCTGTTGCGTGGGCCGGGCGCGAGGTAATGCGGCTTCATCTCGTCGCGCATCACGCTCGCAAGTTCGCCCGAAAGCGCGCGATCGATCTGCGGCTGGCGGCGCTGGCGGATGGTCTCGCTCTCCGCGAAAGGGTTGGTGTCGAGCAGCGCGAGCCGCTCCACCCTTGCCGGCGCCTGCCGGAGGATTTCCATCGCCACGATCCCGCCCATGCTGAGGCCCGCGAGGGCGAAACGCTGCGGCGCCTCTGCGAGGATCGCGCCCGCCAGTTCCGCCATCGTCTCGCCCTCCGTGCACGGCGCGTGGATCACCATGCGCCGCGCGAGCCGGGCCGGCAGCTCGCCCCAGAGCCGGGCGTCGCACATCATGCCGGGGATCAGCAGCAGCGGGGTCATTCTACGCGCCGCGCGCCCTCCTTCAGTGTCGCGAGCTTCGCCCAGGCGATCTCGGGATCGACCGAGCCGAAGCCCGCGAAGGTGCCGAAGCCGCAATCGGAGCCGGCGATCACGCGATCCTTGCCGACGATGTCGGTGAAGCGCTCCAGACGCTGGCGCACGAGTTCAGGATGCTCGACGAAATTCGTCGTCGTATCCACCGCGCCGGGCACGAGGATCTTGTCCTCGGGGATCTCCTGCGCGCGATCACGGAAAACGGTCCATTCATGGCCGTGGCGCGGATTCGCGGTCTCGAACAGGATGTAGCGCGCCGGCACCGCCATCAGCAGCGGGAAGACCTTCGCCATGTCGATGTCGCAGCAATGCGGGCCTTCGTAATTGCCCCAGCAGATGTGGAGGCGGATGCGGTCTTCCGGCAGGCCCGCCACGGCATGGCGCAGGGCCTCGACATGCAGGCCCGCGACCTGAAGAAAATCCTCGTCCGAGAGATGCGTGAAGAGCATGTGGCGCGAGAGCGCGAGATCGGGGCAATCGAGCTGCAGATCGAGCCCCGCCTCGATGATGGTGCGATACTCGTCGCGCATCACCTCGGCGAGGGCCTCGAGATAGGCCTCGCGGCTGGGGTAATGCACATTCTGCAGGAAGAGCGAGATGACGCCCGGCGAGGCCGCATTCATGAAGCCGCGCGCCACGCCATGCGCGGCCATCGCGGCCTTGAGTGCCGCGATATCCTTCTGCAACTCGCCCTGACCCTTCGAGACGACCGGACCCACGCATTGAGGCCGCGCATATTTCGGCGTGCCGCCCTCGCGCGCGAGGCGTTCGAGATAGGTGGGGAAGAGCTTCAGGTCCGCCGGCGCGTTGCGCGGGCTGTCGCCGGCGAAGCCCGTGTAGCGGTCCTTCACGTAGGTGGCATAGGAGATCTTCGAGGTTTCGCCATCCGAAACGATATCGACGCCGGCCTCCTTCTGCCGGCGCACCAGTTCCATCACGGCCTCGGCCATCGCGGCATCGAAGGCGGCCTGATCATACTCCTCGCCGCGCTCGCGGGCGAAGAGGAAATCCACGACTTTCTGCGAGCGGGGCAGCGAGCCGACAT
>JADCCH010000330.1 GCA_020252865.1 Methylobacterium sp. | reverse complement strand
CGAGGAACGGATCAGCTCCAACTGCTGCTCGGTGGAGACCATCACGATCTGCGTGCGCGCATTGGCCCGCAGCAGATGCCCCGCCGTTTCAGGGCCATTCATGCCCGGCATGTTCGCATCGAGGAAAATCACTTCAAAATTCGTCACGCCCGCAAGCTTCACCGCCTCCGCGCCGCTCTCGGCCTCCTGGATGTCCAGCCGGAACTGCGACCGCTCGAGAATGCGGCGCATCAGCTTGCGCGCGGTCGAGCTGTCATCGACCACCAGCGCGTTGCTGAGGGTCGAGAGCCGATCATGGGCCGCGACCGCGTTCAGCACGTCGGAGGTGCGGAAAGGCTTTTGCAGGAATTCATAGACACGCAGCTTGCGGCCAACCTCGCGCACGGACTCCGCATCGAGCGACGACATCAGCACCATGAAAGGTGGGTGCTCCTGCCTGGCGAAGGCATAGGCCAGCGCTTCGAGGCCGGAAATGCCCGGCAAATGGATGTCGCAGAAGATCATGTTCACCTGCGATTGCCGCATGATCGCCAGCGCTTCGTCGCCGGCGGCTGCTTCGATCACTGTCAGCGGGCGCTCGAGCTTGTCGAGGGCTGCGCGGATCGTGCCGCGAATCACCACCGAATCATCGACCAGCAGAATTCGCAGCGACCTTGCAGAAGCTTTGGCGGGCGGAAGATCGTCGCTGAGGTGCATAGAGTAAACCTCCATTCCCGAGCCAGTGTCTGGACAGGAAAAAGGCTACAACCTCAAGTTACAACATTGCGTTAACTTGGGCCATCGAGTGACCTGAAGCTGGCAGGATGCGAAGTCACCAGCGGCCTGCTGCCTGATCATCCGCGGTCTTGGCCGCCACCCAGCCGCCCGGTTCCCCGCAGACGGGGTGCTCTTTTTTCCAGAACGGCGCACGGGTCTTGAGGTAATCCATCAGGAAGTCCGCCGATTCGAACGCCGCGCGCCGATGGGCCGAGGCAGTGACCACCAGCACGATATCATCGCCCGGCGCGATTCTGCCGAAGCGATGGAGGATGGTGACGCCCTGCAACGGCCAACGCGACAATGCTTCGCCAGCCACTCGCAGAAGTTCATCCTCGGCCATGCCGGGGTAATGCTCAAGCTCGAGCGCCGCGAGACTGCCCCCTTCGCTGCGGCAAAGCCCCGTGAAGGTGACGACCGCGCCGATATCCGTCCGGCCTTGCGTGATACGACGCGATTCCGCTGCGGGATCAAAGGTTTCAGCCTGCACACGGACCAACGGGACGACCATGGCTCAGCCCCCGGTCATCGGCGGGAAGAAGGCAAGTTCGCGCGCGGTGCCGAGAGGGCAATCATGCGGCACATGCCTGCGATCGAGCGCGATGCGGATGATCGATGGATTCTCGAACGCATAGGCATATTCCTCACCGAGCAAGGCCAGATGCGCCATCGCCTCGCCGACCGTGCGGGTGCCAGGCGGGAAGGTGATCTCCTCCTCCGCTTTCCCGATGCGTTCGCGCAACCATGCAAAATACAGAACCTTCATGGCGTCCCTCCGGCGGGCTTGTCCAAGTCGATCTAGGACGCATTGTCTTCCTCGACCAGATGGCGGATCGAGGCCTTCATGTAATCGTAGCCCGTGATGAGCGTCAGCACGGCGGCGACCCAGAGCAGGAGCAGGCCGATGAGACGCGTCCAGTCGATGGGCAGGAAGGCGTCGCCCGCCGGCCCGGCAATGAGGAAGCCAAGGCAAACAAGTTGCATCGCGGTCTTCCATTTCGCGAGGCGCGAGACCGGCACGGAGACCTTCAGTTCGGCGAGATATTCACGCAGGCCCGAGACGAGGATTTCACGGCTGAGGATGACGATCGCGGCCCAGATCGACCATGAACGGATCGTGCCATCGGCCACGAGCATCAGCAGGCAGGCGGCAACCAGCAGCTTGTCGGCGATGGGATCGAGCATGCGGCCGAGCGAGGATTGCTCCTGGTAGAGTCGTGCGAGATAGCCATCGAGATAATCCGTGATGCCCGCAAGCGCATAGATCGCCAACGCCCACCATCGCATGCTCGGATCGCCCGGCCAGAACAGCAGGCCCACCACCACGGGAATGGCCAGGATGCGCCCATAGGTGAGCACGTTGGGCAGCGAGAACGGACGAAGCTTCCGAGGCGGCATGTCTCTTAGCACCATGCCGGAGCGGAGCGGGTCAAGCCTTGCAGGGCCGAAAATTTAGCTGCCTCCACGGCATCAGCGCCCACCTTCGTGAAAGTGATCATAAACCAGCCTGGCCGTGGCCTCGTTGATGCCCGGCACGCGGGCGAGATCGTCATAGGAGGCGCGGCTCACCGCCTTTGCCGTGCCGAAATGCAGGAGAAGCGCCCGCTTCCGGCGCGGCCCGATCCCGCTGATCTCATCGAGCGGATTGGCGGTCAGCGCCTTCCTGCGCCGGGCGCGATGCGTCCCAATGGCGAATCTGTGCGCTTCATCCCTGAGGCGCTGGATGAAATAGAGCGTTGGGTCACGCGGCGGCAGGCGGAAAGGCTCGCGGCCGGGCATCACGAATTGCTCGCGGCCGGCGTCGCGGTCCGGCCCCTTGGCGACACCCACGAGCGGCAGATCGGTGATGCCCAATTCGGCGAGCACCCCGCGCACAGCCTCGAGCTGACCTTTGCCGCCATCGATCAGCACCAGATCGGGCCAGGCCGGCAAGGCCTCGGGATCGTCCGGCTTCTTGTCGCGCGGGGATT
>JADCCH010000033.1 GCA_020252865.1 Methylobacterium sp. | reverse complement strand
TCGCTGGTCCGGAAGGCACGGTCGCGGAGCTTGGTAAAGGCAGCCCCGAGGGCGACCTTCAGGCCATGGTCGTTCTTCGCGCTGATGGGCAGGCTGGCCTCCGCATCTTTCGCGAAGCCAATCAAATCGCTGACGCTCACCTCGGCGCTGCCAAAGCGGTCCCACCAAAGCTGGATAAAGGCGCGCCAGGTACCGCCCTCGCTATCCGATGCCTCCATCACCTCATCCAGGTTGCCCAGAAACCGGAATCTAGCCTTCGCTGGTGTTCGTGAGACGCGTCTCACTGGATGAAGTGTCGGCCGATGTGCGACGCTACGCAGGCGTCGCGTGCCGAGTTGCTATCGGTCGATCCATCGCTGGTCGGTCGGATGGCAGCCGACCGCGACCTCACAGACAGAAACTGACGTCCCCGGTCTCTTCGACGTCATACCCGCCCAGCCGCCTTGCGCGCGTCACGAAGTCGGGCTGGCGCACGAAGCGCATCAGTCGCTGCACCTGAGCCCCGAAATAGTGGCGCCGCTCCATCACGAGGTCGAAGCGTTCGCGGAATAGCGGGACGAAGCAGAGCCCGCGCGCGGCGGCCTCGGCGCCAATGCCAAAGCCCACATCGGCGCGTCCTTCCTGCACCGCGGCAGCAACCTCGTCCTCGGCCAGCGCCGGCTCGGTCAGGAACCGCACGGCATCGAGCCGGATGCCCGCTTCGCCCAAAAGATGCACCAGCAGCACATGGCTGCCCGCGCGTGGCTGCCGCCCGACAATGCTGATGCCCGGTCGCGCCAAATCCGGGATGGCCTGGACACCACGCGGATTGCCGGCGGGCAGAATGAGCCCCTGTGACCGCCATGCCCAGACAATGCCGACCATGGGGCGGCGCGCCAGGGTGTCGCGCGCCGCGGGTTCGTTGAAGGCGCCGGTGTCCGGGTCGCGCAGATGCATGGCCGCCGCCATCGCCTCGCCCGTTGCCAGCGCCGATAGGCCATCGAGGCTGCCGCCGGCGCGCAGCGCCAGGCCACAGCCGGATTGGCGCACGGCCCAATCGAGGAGCGGGTCGTGGCTCCCGGCCAGGATCGGCGGGGGATCGAGCCGCGGCTCAGTCTCCGGTCCGTCAGCCTGGGTGGTCAGCCACCGTTCCAATTGGGCCCGCGGGAACAGCCACTTGCCGCCAAGCTGGGCGGCCGGCACGCGGTGCGAGCGTGCGAGGTCATAAAGCGAGCGTTCGGAAAGGCGCAAAAACTCGGCTGCCTCGCGCAGGGTCAGAATATCGGGCATTTGATGGCATAAAACGGCATCTGCTGCGCCCTCGTCAAGCCCCAAGCCCATTGACCAAACAGCTTTCCGAACGCAGTTTAAGGACAAGCTGGGACTTTGCCGTGAACGACCTCGGAGCCGCCGCCGCGACTGCACTGAACCTTGTGCTCACCGCCGACCCGGCTGTGGCGCAAATCGTGCTGCTGTCGCTGAGGGTCAGCTTCTCTGCCCTGCTGGTCGCGGCCCTCGTCGGGCTGCCGCTCGGCGCGCTGCTGGCGGTCGCCCGCTTCCCGGGGCGGGGTTCGATTCTGACGGTTCTCAACGCGCTGATGGGCCTGCCGCCAGTGGTGGCGGGGCTGCTGATCTACGTGCTGCTGTCGCGCTCCGGCCCGCTTGGGCCTCTCGGCCTGCTCTTCACGCCGGGTGCGATGATCATCGCCCAGGCGGTCCTGATCACTCCGATCCTCGCCGCCCTGTCACGCCAGGTCCTGGAAGGGCTGTGGGAGGAGTACGCGGAGCAACTGCGCTCATTCGGGGCCGGCCCGGTGCGCGCCGTCCCGACGCTGCTCTGGGACGGGCGATTCGCGCTGCTGACCGTGCTTCTGGCGGGCTTTGGCCGGGCCAGTGCCGAGGTCGGCGCGGTGATGATCGTCGGCGGCAACATCGAGGGCTTCACCCGCGTGATGACGACGGCCATCGCGCTGGAAACGAGCGCGGGCAACCTGCCGCTGGCGCTTGCCCTCGGCATGGTGCTGATGTCGATCGTGCTGGTCGTGAACGCGCTCGCCCAGGCCTCGCGCGACTTCGCCACTCGGGCGGGCGCGTGATGCGCCACCGATTCAGCCCTCCGCGCCCTACGGCGCTTCGGCCATCGGGGGCGTGATGCGCGCACCCGACACCATCCTGCCGCTGCGTGCCGAAGGCTTGGGTTTCTCCGCCGGCGGAATCGCCATCCTGTCCGACGTTTCGCTCACCCTCGAGGCCGGATCCCCCAGCATCATCGTCGGTCCGAACGGCGCCGGGAAATCCGTGCTGCTGCGGCTTCTGCACGGGCTGCTGACGCCCAGCACGGGGCGCGTCCTCTCGGCGGGCGATGCCGCACGCCGCCAGGCAATGGTGTTCCAGCGTCCCGTGATGCTGCGCCGCAGCGTGCTGGCCAATGCTGTCTATCCGCTGAAGCTGGCCGGCATCGCGGCAGCGGAGCGCGAACCCCGCGCCCGCGCTGCCTTGGAGATGGTGGGCCTCGCAGCGCTCGCCGACCGCCCGGCACGCCGGCTTTCGGGCGGGGAGCAGCAGCGCCTCGCACTCGCCCGCGCCGCCGCCCTGTCGCCCGAGGTGCTGTTCCTCGACGAGCCCTGCGCCAGCCTCGATCCCATGGCGACCCGCGCGGTCGAGGAGATCGTGGGCACGCTCGCCGCGCGTGGCACCAAGATCGTGATGACCACGCACGACCTCGGTCAGGCCCGTCGCCTGGCGGGCGAGGTGCTGTTCCTCAACCGCGGCCGCCTGCGCGAGCAGACACCGGCCGCCGCCTTCTTCAACCAGCCTGCCACACCAGAAGCCGCGGCCTTCCTGCGCGGCGAACTGGTGTGGTGAAGGGCCCATCCGGGAGACCCGCCATGTTCCGCCGCCTTTTCCTCGCTACCGCCGCTGCGGCTCTTGTCCTGCCGGGCATTCCCGCCGCGCAGGAGCGCTTCATCACGGTCGCCAGCACCACCAGCACCGAGCAATCCGGTCTGTTCCGCCACATCCTGCCGATCTTCACGGCGGAGACGGGCATCACGGTGCGCGTCGTGGCGCTCGGCACCGGCCAGGCGCTCGATGTCGGCCGCCGCGGCGATGCCGATGTGGTGTTCGTGCATGACCGCGTCGCCGAGGAGCGCTTCGTGGCCGAGGGTTTCGGTGGGCCGCGCCGGCACGTGATGTTCAACGACTTCGTCGTCGTCGGCCCCGCCGCCGATCCCGCGCGGGTCAACGGGCTGCGCGACACCAACGACGCGCTGAAGCGCATCGCCGAAGCCCGCGCGCCCTTCGTCAGCCGTGGCGACCGCTCCGGCACGCATGCCGCTGAGCTTCGCCTGTGGCAGCTTGCCGGCGTCGACCCCACGGCCGGCCGGGGCCAATGGTACCGCGAGGTCGGCCAGGGCATGGGCCCGGCGTTGAACACCGCCGCGGCGCAGAACGCCTATATCCTGACCGACCGCGGCACCTGGCTCAGCTTCCGCAACCGCCAGGATCTGCGGATCGTGGTCGAGGGCGATGCGCGGCTGTTCAACCAGTACGGCGTGATGCTCGTGAACCCGCAGCGCCACGTGCATGTGAAGGTCGCCGACGGCCAGCGCTTCATCGACTGGATCCTCTCGCCCGCCGGGCAGCGCGCCATCGCCTCCTACCAGATCAATGGCGAGCAGCTGTTCTTCCCGAACGCGACCCAGCCGGAGCCGACCTCGTGAGGCTCGCGGCTCTTCTGGGGGCCCTGATCTTCGCCATGCCGGCCGCCGCCGAGCCGGTGCGTCTCGCCGCCGCCGGCTCGCTGAGGGCGGCGCTCGCCGAGGTGGCACAGGCCTTCGAACGTGCACCAGGCGGCGGCGCGGTCACGCAAACCTACGCGCCCTCCGGATTGCTGCGACAGCGCATCGCCGGCGGTGAGCCCTTCGAGGTTTTTGCTTCCGCGAACATGGAGCATCCGGAAGCGGTGGGGCGCGAGCGCAACCGCCCGACCGTGCTCTTCGCGCGCAACGCGCTGTGCGCCATCGCGCGGCCGGGGCTCGACGTGACGCCGGCGACGCTGCTGGAGCGCATGCTCGACCCCACGGTGCGGCTTGGCACTTCCACACCGCGCGCCGATCCTGCCGGCGACTACGCCTTCGCGCTGTTCGGGAGGGCGGAGGCTGTTCGTCCTGGCGCGCGCGCGGCGCTGGAAGCCAAGGCGCTGCTGCTGACCGGCGGGCCCGACAGCCCGCGCCCGCCGCAGGGGCGCGACCTCTACGCCTGGCAATTCGAGCGCAACGCGACCGATTTGTTCCTGACCTACTGCACCAACGCCGTACTGGCGCGCGCGGCCGATACGTCGCTGCGGCAGGTCGCGGTGCCGGAGGCGCTGTCGGTCGGCGCGGATTACGGGCTGATCCTGCTGTCGGACCGGCCGGAGGCTGTGCGCTTCGCGATGTTCCTCCTATCTCCTGCCGGGCAAGGTATCCTGGATCGCCACGGCTTCGTCGCACCCGGCCTGCCAGCCCGCTGATCTCCGAAGGGAAATGCCATGCTCAAGCTCTCTGCCCGCAACCAGTTCCCCGGCACCATCACCGGCATCCGCAAGGGCGTCACCACGACGCATGTCACGATCGACGTGGCACCTGGCGTCACTGTCACCGCCGCCATCACCAATGAATCGGCCGAGGAGTTGGGCCTCGCGGTCGGCGGCGAGGCGGTGGCGGTGATCAAGGCCTCCGATGTGATGGTCGGCACCAAGGGATGATCCCGCGCCGCGCCCTGCTGGCCGCACCGGCGCTGCTCGCGACACCCGCCCGGGCGGAGCGGCAGGTGCCGGATGCGACAGGCCGGCGGATCGCGGTGCCGGACCGCGTCTCGCGGGTCTTCCCGGCCGGCCCGCCCGCCGCGATCCTGCTCTATACGCTGGCACCGGAGATGCTGGCCGGCTGGCCCGCCCGGCCGCCACGCCCGGCCGAAGCCGCCTTCATGCTGCCCGAGGCCGCCGCCCTGCCCGAGATCGGGCGCCTGACCGGCCGCGACAACACGGCCAATATCGAGGCCGTGCTGCGGCAACAACCCGACCTCGTGCTCGACTACGGCTCGGTGCGGCCGGTCTTCGTCTCGCTGGCCGAGCGCGTGCAGGCGCAGACCGGGCTGCCCACCCTGCTGCTCGACGGCGCGCTGCCCAAGATCCCCGAGACCTATCGCCTGCTCGGCGAGATCCTCGACCGCCGCGACGCCGCAGCAGCGCGGGCCGCCGCCGCTGAGCGCATCCTGGGCGAGGCCGTCGCAGCGGCCGAGGCGCTGCGCGCGCGTGGGCGGCCGCGCGTGCTCTATGTGCGCGGCCCGCGCGGGTTGGAGACCGGCGTCGCCGGCTCGATCAACACCGAGATCATCGAATTCGCGGGCGCCGAGAACGTCGCCGCCTCGGCGCTTGGTGCCGGCAGCCTGGTGCAATTCTCGATGGAGCAGGTCTTCGCCTGGAACCCGGACTGGATCATCGCCATCCATCCCGACTTCATGACGACCGCGAAGACCGACCGGCTATGGTCCGCGGTGCCTGCGGTGCGTGAGGGGCGCTTGGCGCTTGCGCCGGGCCTGCCCTTCGGCTGGGTGGATTTCCCGCCCGCAGTGAACCGCCTGCTCGGGCTGATCTGGCTGCCGGTGCTGTTCGGGCTGCGGCCGCGCGCGGGGCTGGTGGAAGCCGTCGCCGCGTTCCACGCCCTGTTCTATCACCGCCGCCCGGAGCCCGCGCTGATCGAGGCGCTACTGCGCCCCGCCTTGCCGCTGCCGGCGTGAGGCGCCTAGCATGAGGCGTGGGGCGCTGGCCTGGGGCGTCGGCGTCGCGGCCCTCGTCGTCGCGGTGCTGGGGGCGCTGGCGGTCGGTCGCTTCCCGATCGCGCCGGGGCAGCTCTGGGCGATCCTGACGGGTACCGAGACCGGCACGCCGGCCATCGTGTTCTGGAACATCCGCGCGCCGCGGGTGGGGGCAGCAATCCTGGTCGGCGCGTCCCTCGCGGCCGCCGGCGCCGCCTTCCAGGGCATGTTCCGCAACCCGCTTGCCTCGCCCGACCTGCTCGGTGTTTCGGCCGGCGCCTCGCTTGGCGCGGTGCTCGGCATCTTTCTCGGCCTGCCGGTGGCGGCGGTGCAGGGGCTCGCCTTCGCGGGCGGCATCGCGGCGGTGGCAGCCGTCGCGGCGCTGTCGAGCGTCGTGCGCGGTCAAGGCGACCCGGTGCTGGTGCTGATCCTGGCCGGCATCGCACTGGGCGCGCTGATGGGGGCGGCGATCAGCCTCCTGAAGATCCTCGCCGACCCGTACAACCAGCTCCCGGCGATCACCTTCTGGCTGCTCGGGACGCTCTCGGCGGCGACGCGGGAGGACATCCTCGCCGCGGCACCCGCGGCGCTGCTCGGCCTGGTCGTGCTGCTGCTGCTGCGCTGGCGGTTGAACCTGCTCACACTTGGCGAGGACGAGGCGCGGGCGCTCGGCGTCAACACCACGGCCTTGCGGGCTTTCGCGGTCGCGGGCGCCACGCTGGCCACCGCCGCGGTTACGGCGCTCGCCGGTGCGGTCGGCTGGATCGGGCTGGTCGTGCCACACATGGCGCGGATGCTGGGCGGGCCGGATCTGCGCCGGCTGATCCCGCTCTCGGCGCTGCTGGGCGCGGCGTTCCTGCTAGCCGTGGACACGCTCGCGCGCGTCGCGGGGCGCACCGAGCTGCCGCTTGGCATCCTGACCGCGGTGCTGGGCACGCCGCTATTCCTCTGGCTGCTGGTGCGCGCAAGGCGAGGTGGTGCGGCATGACAACGCTGCTCGCAGCGCAAGGTCTGTCTGTTGGCCATGGGCGGCGCGTCGTCGCGGCCGGAATCTCCTTCACGCTGGAGACCGGCCAGGTGCTGAGCCTGCTGGGACCGAATGGCGGCGGCAAGACGACGCTTCTGCGCACGCTGCTCGGCCTGATCCCGGCGCTGGCCGGCGAGGTCCGGCTCGATGCGGCGCCGCTCGCCTCCCTGTCGCGCCGCGAGGTCGCGCATCGCCTCGCCTATGTGCCGCAGGCGGCGCCGGGTGGCTTCGCCTATGCGGCGCGCGAGGTGGTGGCGATGGGTCGCGCGGCGCGCCTGCCCTTGCTTGCAGCGCCGGGCGCGCGCGATCTCGCTTTGGCCGAGGCGGCACTCGATCGGCTGGGCATCTCCCACCTGGCGGATCGGCCCGTGACGGAGCTGTCGGGCGGCGAGCGTCAGCTGGTGCTGATTGCCCGCGCCCTGGTCCAGGATGCGCGTTGCTTGGTGCTCGACGAGCCGACGGCGAGCCTCGATTTCGGCAACCAGGCGCTGGTGCTGCGCGAGGTGCGCGCGCTTGCCGTGCGCGATGGCCTCGCCGTGCTGATGACGACGCACCACCCGGATCATGCGCTGCTGGTTGCCGATGCGGCCATGCTGCTGCATGGGGGCGCGATGACCGGCCCCATGCCGCCTGCCGACCTCATCACCCCGGCCCGCCTGCGCGCAGCCTATGGCGTGGATGCCGTGGTGGGCGCGCTGGCGACACCGCAGGGCGAGCGCCTCGTCTGCGCGCCGCTGGTCGCACCGCCATGACCGCGCTGGATGAGGCCGTTGCGCTGCTGCTGGCCGGCATCGCGGCCGTCGCGCCACGCAGCCTGCCCCTGGCCGAGGCCATGGGCTGCGTGCTCGCGGCGCCGCTCCGGGCCACCGCGCCCGCGCCGGCCTGCCCGGTGGCAAGGTGGGATGGATGGGCCATCGCGGCGGCCGATACGCTCGGCGCCGGGCCCTATGCGCCCGCGGTGCTGTCGATGCCGCCGCTCCTGCTGCAGCCCGGCGATGCGCTGCCGCCCGGCACCGACGCCGTGCTGCCGCTGCCCGACCTGGTGCGGGACGGTCCCTTCGCGCAGGTGCTGGACGCTGTCGCTCCCGGCACCGGCGTGCGCGCGCCAGGCGAGGACGCCGCTGCAGGCACCCTGCTGCGTGCTGCCGGGGAACGGCTTTCGCCGCTCGACCTTCCGCTTCTCGCGGCGCTGGGCGTGACCGAGGTGGCGGTGCGGCGGCCCCGCCTGGGCTGGCTCGCCATCGGTGACGAAATCCTGGCCGATGGCGTGCGCGATACGCTGTTTGCCGCCTGCGCGGCGCTCGCGCAGGCGGCCGGGGCGGCGCTTGTCCGCCTGCCGCCTGCGCCCGACGACGCCGCTACCATCGCCGCGGCCCTGCGCTCCGGCGCCGACGGATGCGACCTGCTGTTGGCCGTGGGCGGCACCGGGGCGGGCGCGCGCGACGTCACGGCGACAGGGCTCCGCTCTGCGGGCCGCCTCCTGGTGCACGGCATCGGCGCGCGCCCCGGCATGAGTGCAGGCTTCGGCGCGGTGGGCGGCCAGCCCGTGATCCTGCTGCCCGGCATGCCGGGCGATGCGCTGGCGGCCTGGCTGCTGTTAGTGCGGCCGGCGCTCGCCGCGCTCACGGACGTGCCACCTGCGCCGCCGCTGCATGCGCGGCTTGCGCGCAAGGTGACCTCGACGGTCGGGCTGGTGGAACTCGCGCCGCTGCGCCGTCTCGCGGATGGGCGCGTCGAGCCGGTGGCGACGGGCGCGCTCCCGCTGCACGCGCTGGCGAGCGGTGCCGTGCTCATTCTGCCGGCCGCGTCCGAGGGCGCGGAGGCAGGCGCCGAGATTTCCATGACGCTTTTCCGGCCCGATCCATGACCGACTCCAGCACGCACGCCCACGACCCCGAAGCGCTGCTCGCACGTGTGCGCCACGCCGCCCGGCAGGAGCAGTTCCTC
>JADCCH010000329.1 GCA_020252865.1 Methylobacterium sp. | reverse complement strand
CTGCATGATGTTCCCGTGGTCATCATCGAAGCGGATGACAAGCAGGCGCTGGAGCTGGCGATCATCGAGAACGTGCAGCGGGCGGATCTCAACGCGCTGGAAGAGGCAAGAGGCTACGAGTCGCTCATCGCGCAATATGGTTATACCCAGAGCGATCTCTCGCAGATCCTTGGCAAGAGTCGCAGCCATGTCGCGAATACCTTGCGCCTCGCTCGTTTGCCGGATGGTGTGAAGGAGAAACTCGCCAGCGGCGTGCTTTCCGCCGGTCACGCGCGCGCCCTGCTTTCCGTTTCTGATCCGGAACTTGTAGCGAAACGTGTTGTTGATCAAGGACTTACGGTTCGAGATGTCGAGCGTATCGCGCAGAGGGAGGCGGAGGGCGAAGCCCCGCGCCAGCCTCGTGTTCGCGAGAAGGATGCCGATACGCGAGCGCTGGAGCAGCGCCTTTCCGATCTTCTCGGCCTGGCCGTCAGCATAGAGCATCGCGGTGAGAAGGGTGGGGCCATCACGATCCGCTACCGCACGCTCGAACAGCTCGATGGTTTGAGCCATCGGCTGGCTGTGTCAGTTGCTGCTCCGGCGCGCGGCTAGGGCCACGGCCCAGAGCGCGCGAGCCACGATGGTTTCTTCAAGCGCGGCGTTTCCCCGGCTCTGCGCCTGGGCTGTGCCGAGCGTTTCTACGGCACGCCGGAGTCCATCTGGCGACCAGTTCTGAGTCTGGCGCCGCACGCGTGCCTCGCGGCGAAAGAACAGCCGCTCCTGCTTCACGGCCTGATCCAGCACGTTCTCCGCGCGCGCACGCACCAGGCGATGCAGCATCTGGACATGGTTGAGCGCGAGAGTCAGCACGGCAGTCGCCGATATGCCGTCGCGCAGGCACCGCTGCATCGCCGGCTCAATTCCCTGAAGATTGCCCTCGAAGGCTGTGTCGATGGGCTCGGATGCCGAACTGGCCGAGGCATCCGCGAGCACCGCGTCGATATCCGCGATCTTCACCTCCTGCTGTCCGTGGCAGTAAAGCGCGAGCTTGTCGACCTCCTGGAGGGAGAGCGACTGGTCCGCCCCGAGCAGATCGACGAGATGCGCAGCCGCCTCGGGCCCGAGATGGAGACCGGCAGCGCGCAGACGCGTGTGAGCCGCCTGTTCCACATCGCGTGCCTCGAGCGGATAACACGCGAGCACGGCAACAGCTGGATTCGATTCGCAGGCGTTACGAAGCGCATGGGACTTGGCCAGCTCGTCCGCGTGAAGAATGACAGGCGAGGCAGGGTTGCGCGCCTCGAGCAGGGCCTGCCAGATGGCCTTGCCCAGCTTGCCCGCCTGCCGCACGATGATGACACGCTTGTCGCCGAACATGGAGATGGCTTGCGTTTCATCCGCGAGGCGCGCCGGATCGGCATTCAGCGTCTCGGCATCAAGTTCCACGCGATTGAGGGGATCGGCACCCGCGCCAAGCACAGCCTCGGCCATGGCCCGCACGCGCAGACGCGCAAGGCCCTCATCCGGCCCATGCACCAGCATGATGCGATATTCGCCTCCGCCGCGGGCGATCAGGCGATCGACATCGCCGGGGCGGATCGCGCTCATCGTGCGTCAGCCGGTTTCGTCGCCGGGGTTGCGTGTAGGCGCCTCATCCCACGGATCGATGGGTTGCGATAAAGCCGGGGCCGGGCCTGGACGCCGTGGCGCAGCATTATCCGACAGCGCCCCGATCACGATGAGGCGCAGACGCTCCGCCAGAGCCTTGCCAAGGCGCTCCTCGGCATCCCGTTGCGCGCGGATGGTGGCGAAGCGCTGGCCGGAACGGTCATAATTGGCGGAGCCGAAGGTCCTTCCGGAGGCGCGGATGACCCCGGTCTGGGTGTCCTTCAGCTCATAGGTGGCCTCGGCCTGAAGGGTCACGCTTTGCGGGCGTGCAGTCTGCGCGTCGATGATGCTCGTCGCGCCGGTCTGCTGGGTTTTTATGGTGAGCAGATAACGGGTGCCACTCGCCGGTGCGCCATTGGTCAGCAGGTAGTCCAGCTCTGATTTCAGGTTATAGCCGAGGAAACCCTCGATCGGTGCCACGGAGACCTGCGCCAGTTCCTTCGCGATCGTACCGCCGCCAATTCCGAGTTGCGGTGCATGGATGGGCTGGAGACAGGCCGATAGCCCGCCTGCCACCGCGCCGAGAATCGCCAGTCGAAAAACGGAGCGCCGGATCATCTGTCCTCACACCACGATATTGACGATACGCTTCGGCACCACGATCACCTTGCGCACGGGCTTTCCATCCAGTGCAGCCTGCACGCTTGCATCGGCGAGCACAAGCGCTTCCACAATCGCGTTGTTGGCATCGGTTGGCACACTGACATCGGCGCGCTTGCGACCATTGACCTGCACGGGCAGCAGCAACTCATCCTCGAGGATGAGCGAGGCATCGCCCACCGGCCAGGCCGCATCGGCCACGAAGCCTTCGCCGCCGAGTTCTGTCCAGCATTCTTCCGCAAGATGCGGCATCATCGGCGCGAAAAGCTGCACGAGAATGCGCGCCGCCGCCTTGATCTGATCGGCGTTCTTCCCGGCATCCGGGGAAGCAAGGGCGTCTGCCAGCGCATTCGAGAGCTCGTGGATATGCGCCACGCAGCGGTTGAAGCGCAGGCGCTCGACATCCTCGCCTACCGCGAGAATCGCCTTGTGCGCGGCCTTGGTGACCGGCTGCAGGAGCCCCGAAACACCCGCGGGAAGCGCAACGGCATCGCCCACAAGGCGCCAGACCTTCTGCAGAAAGCGCGAGGCGCCCTGCACGCCATCCTCGGTCCAGATGACGTCGCGATCGGGCGGGCTGTCTGAGAGCATGAACCAGCGGGCAGTATCCGCCCCGTAGCTCGCGATGATGTCGTCGGGATCGACGACGTTCTTCTTCGATTTCGACATCTTCTCGATGGAGCCGATGGAAACCTCGGCGCCGCTCGCGATCTCGAAGGCTCGGCGCTCGCCTTCGACCGTTTCGATGCGGACATCCGCTGGTGGCACCCAGGCGCCTTCCGAGTTCTTGTAGGTCTCGTGCACGACCATGCCCTGGGTGAAGAGCCCGTCAAAGGGCTCCGAGAGCGTCGCATGGCCGGTCTTGGTCATCGCGCGGGTGAAAAAGCGCGAATAAAGGAGATGCAGGATCGCGTGCTCGATGCCGCCGATATACTGGTCCACCGGCAGCCATTTCCGGATGGCAGACAGGGTTGTCGGCTCGCTTTCGTTGAACGGGTCCGTGAAGCGCGCGAAATACCACGAGCTGTCCACGAAGGTATCCATGGTGTCGGTCTCGCGACGGGCCTTCAGGCCGCATTGCGGGCAGTTCACGTGCTTCCATGTGGGGTGACGATCCAGCGGGTTGCCCGGCGCGTCGAATGTCACATCCTCCGGCAGCTTCACCGGCAGGTCCTTCTTCGGCACGGGCACGGTGCCGCAGGCCTCGCAATGGATGACGGGGATGGGGCAGCCCCAGTAGCGCTGGCGTGAAATGCCCCAATCGCGCAAGCGGTAATTCACCTTGCGCTGCGCCACCGGGCGATGGCCGAGGCTCGCCGTTTCGAGCTTCTTCGCGACCGCTTGCTTCGCATCCGCGACGTTCAGACCATTAAGGAACCCGAAATTGAACAGGATGCCATCCTCCGTCACCGGCGGGTTCTCGCGGCGGAAGGCAGCGTTGGCCGCCTCGTCCGAGAGATCAGCCGCACGCACCACAGGGATGATTGGCAGTTCGTATTTCGTCGCGAAATCATGGTCGCGCTGGTCATGCGCCGGGCAGCCGAAGATGGCGCCGGTGCCGTAATCCATCAGGATGAAATTCGCGACATAGACCGGCAAGGTTTTTCCAGGCACCAGTGGATGCAACGCCCGGATGCCGGTGTCGAAGCCCTTCTTCTCGGCCGTTTCCAGCACGGCCTGCGAAGTGCCCATGCGGCGGCATTCCTCGCAGAAGGCCGCGAGTTCCGGGTTTTTCGCCGCCGCCGATTTCGCCAGCGGATGATCCGCCGCGATTGCCATGAAGGAGGCACCGTAGAGCGTATCGGGGCGCGTCGTGTAGATTTCGAGTTCGGTTTCGCCGGCGGGAACCGTGGTCGCCTCCAGCGCCCAGCGCACCAACAGCCCCTCGGAGCGGCCGATCCAGTTCGCCTGCATCAGGCGAACCTTTTCGGGCCAGCGGGGCAGTGAATCGAGTGCCGCCAGCAATTCATCCGAATAATCGGAGATCTTCAGGAACCATTGCGTCAGTTCGCGCTGCTCCACCAGCGCGCCCGAGCGCCAGCCGCGCCCGTCGATCACCTGTTCATTGGCGAGCACGGTCTGGTCTACAGGGTCCCAGTTCACCTTCGATGTCTTGCGCGCGACGAGGCCCGCGCCCAGAAAATCCAGGAACATCGCCTGTTGGTGACGATAATAGGCGGGGTCGCAGGTCGCGAATTCGCGCGCCCAGTCGAGGCTTAGCCCCATGGATTTCAGCTGCGCCTTCATCGTCGCGATATTCTGGTAGGTCCAGTTCGCGGGATGGCTCTTTTTCTCCATGGCGGCGTTCTCGGCCGGCATGCCGAAAGCGTCCCAGCCCATGGGGTGGAGCACGGCGTGACCCTTGGCGCGGCGATAGCGCGCGACGACATCACCCATCGCGTAGTTACGCACATGGCCCATATGGATACGACCCGAGGGATAGGGGAACATCTCGAGCACGTAGTATTTCGGGCGCGGATCGTCGGTGCGGGTCGCGAAGGTTTTCGCCTCGTCCCAGCTTTTCTGCCAGCGGGGTTCGGCTTCGCGGAAATTATAGCGGCTCGGGCGCATGGTTCAGGCTTAAGGCTCTGGAAGGGCGCGATTTCGCGCGGGAAACACGCGCGCTATGGACAATATTCCCGCTTTGCGGTCAACGGAGATTCCCCGCGCGAGGGTTTCAATTTTCGGAGCAACGGCCATGGATGACGCGCATCAGGACGTGATCGAGGCGCTGGCGCGTGTGCAGGGCGAGATCGCGCGCGCGGAAAAGGACCATGGGCGCAAGGCCGGCAGCGTCACGCTTGTGGCCGTCTCGAAGACCATGCCGGCGACACGCATCCGCTCTGCGCTTGTCGCGGGCCAGCGCGTCTTCGGCGAGAACCGTGTGCAGGAGGGCAAGGAGAAATGGCCCGGATTGCGCGCGGAGTTTCCCGGCATCGAGCTGCACCTGATCGGCCCGCTCCAGACCAACAAGGTCAAGGAGGCCTTGGCCCTGTTCGACGTGATCGAGACGCTTGATCGCGAGAAGCTCGCGGTCGAACTCGCGAAGGAGATCGGCCGGACCGGCCGTGCGCCAAAGCTCTATGTGCAGGTCAATACCGGCGCGGAGCCGCAGAAGGCGGGCATCCTGCCGGGCGAGGCCGATGATTTCATCCGCCTCTGCCGCGACCTTCATGGTCTTACCCTTTCCGGCCTGATGTGCATTCCCCCGGCAGGGGAGCCGCCTTCACCGCATTTCGCGCTGCTGGCCGAGATCGCCAGGCGCAACGGCATCGCCGTGCTCTCCATGGGCATGAGCGCGGATTATGACCCTGCGATCCAGCTCGGCGCGACCCATGTACGGGTCGGCAGTGCGATTTTCGGCGCGCGGCACTGACGCCTATCTCTTGTTTTTCGCATTTTCTTGCGGCCAACCGGCATCCACCTGGTCGGAAAATGCTCTAGCCCAGCACGATTCGCGTTTTCGGCGAGAGCCTCGACATCACGAAATCGATTCGGTTGCGGAATATGCCGACACAGCCGGCGGTTGGCCCGCCTTCTTCCCGGGCGAGATGCAGGAAGATGGCGCTGCCCTTGCCCTGCTGGCGCGGGCGACGGTTCCAGTCAAGCTCAAGAACAACATCATAAAGGTCGTCCTTGCGCATCATGTCTTCGTGGCTCGCGGCATAGGGCTTCTTCACGAGGCGGTTGTAGTTGCGGTCGCCCGGCACCTCACACCAGCCATCGCCGGGGCGGATGGGCCGCAGCGGAACGCGCGTCATTGGCGGCTGGCGCTTATCCTGCCGCCAGAAACCGCGCACCGCCTGCAGCGTCGCGTGGGGTGAGGCGCCATCGCCCTCCGTTTTGCGATGGGTGATGCCGCTGCGACCGATTCGGCACCGTAACGTCACCGGCCCGAGGGTGATGCGGCCGATATGGCGCGGGCCGCCGGGCACGGCGCGGACGGTGATCCGGGAAAGCGGGCGCAGCATCGTCTTGAAAACTCCAAAAAAGTCGAACACAAACGCTGAATTCCATGTGAGAACCCGCGTGAACTCTTCCCCAAAGCGCAAACGCTTGCAATCCTGCGCGCGGGGATCGGGCCGCACTCGGCCCGAGGGCGCGGGTTTCTGGTTGAAAGCAGGTTACGCATGAGTTCGGTTCGCAAAATTCTGGTCTGCGACGATGATCATGATCTTCGCACGGCACTGGTTGAACAGCTGGGCCTCTACGACGAGTTTCAGGTCAAGGATGTCGACTGTGCAACAGCCGCCGTTCAGCAGACCAAGGCCGATCATTTCGATCTGGTGATCATGGATGTCGGCCTGCCGGATATCGATGGCCGCGAAGCCGTGAAGATCATGCGAAAGAACGGCTTCAAGAGCCCGATCCTCATGCTTACGGGTCATGAAGGAGAGGCTGATACCATTCTCGGGCTCGAGGCGGGCGCGAATGACTACGTGACGAAGCCTTTCCGCTTTGCCGTGCTGCTCGCGCGCATCCGCGCGCATTTGCGCCAACATGAATCGAGCGACGACGCGATCTTCCCGGTTGGCCCCTACACCTTCCGGCCCGGCCAGAAGCTCCTGGTCACGGACAAGGGCTCGAAGATCCGCCTCACCGAGAAAGAAACGGCGATCATCCGCTTCCTTTATCGCGCGGGGCAGCGCGTCATTCCGCGGGATGTCCTGCTGCAGGAGGTGTGGGGCTACAATTCCAATGTGACCACGCACACGCTGGAAACGCATATCTACCGCCTGCGCCAGAAGATCGAGCCCGATCCAGGTCGCGCACGGCTTCTCGTCACGGAGAGCGGCGGCTATAAGCTGGTGCCCTGAGGAACAGGCGCGATGCGGCTCGATGACGTCATCTTCTTTCTGAAAGCCCTGCCGCTCTTCCGGCAGGTCGAGTCCGAGGCCTTGCGCCTGCTCGCCTTCTCGGCCTCACGCCGGCCTTTGCGTGCCGGTGACATCCTGTTCCGAAAGGGCGAACTCTCGGATGGAGGGTTTCTCGTGCTCGAAGGCGAAATCATCCTGGATGCCTCGGACAGTGGTGCGCCCTCCCCGCACATTTTCCGGGCGGGGGCACTCATCGGCCAGGCCGCGCTGTTTGCGCCGATCGAGCGGCCAGCCACGGCTCTCGCCCGCGAACCGACGCAATTGCTGGTCTTCACCCGCGATCTGATCGAGCGTGTGCTTGATGCGTATCCGCGAAGCGCCATTGCTCTCCGCGATGCCGTGGCGGAAGAAGCCCGGCAATTTTCGAACGCCCTGTCCAAACTCACGATCTGAGGTAACCTGTCAGTCGCGCGCCAGGGTCAGCGTGATGGGAACATGGTCGGATGGGCGCTCCCAGCTGCGCGTTTCCTTCCGAAACGCGCCCGAAATGATCTGGTCCTTCAGCCCGCGCCCCAGCCAGATATGGTCCAGGCGGCGACCCTTGTTCGCGACCGCCCAATCCGGCGAGCGGTAACTCCACCACGAATAGAGTTTTTCCGGCTCGGGTGTGAGCGCCCGGAAGGCGTCGCACCATTCACCCTCGGCGATCGTGGCCATCATGGCCTCGGTCTCGACCGGCGTGTGGCTCACGACATCCAGAAGCTGCTTGTGGCTCCAGACATCGTGCTCGAGTGGTGCGATGTTGAGATCGCCGACGAGCACGCAACGCGGGGCAGCCTTGCGCAGCCTTTCGGAGAATTGCCGCATTTCCTCGACGAAGGCGAGCTTGTGCGCGAATTTCGGATTGGCTTCCGGGTCGGCGACATCACCACCCGCCGGAACGTAGAAATTGTGGACCTGGATGGCGGATGCGCCTTCGCCGATCTCCACCGCGATATGCCGGGCATCGGGCCTTGCGCAGATCTCACGCGCGCCCAGCGGGCGGATGGGCTCGCGCGAGAGAATCGCCACGCCGTTATAGCCCTTCATGCCGATGAAGGCTTGATGCACGTAGCCGGCCTTCGCGAAGGCGTTGGCGGGAAAGACCGGGTCGGGGCATTTCGTTTCCTGCAGGCAAAGCACATCCGGCCGGTCCTCCGCCAGGAAGCGCAGGACCTGATCGATTCGCAGCCGAACCGAATTGATGTTCCAGCTGGTGATGCTGAGCGCTTTCGCCATGAGCCGTCCCCTCCTGCACGCTCTCCTTAGAGCATGATGTGTTCAGACGGAAGCACATCATGCTCTTATCTTATTATTATCGCATGCTTTTTTGTGAAAAACCGGATTCCACTTTTTCACAGCATGCTCTAGCGGAGG
>JADCCH010000328.1 GCA_020252865.1 Methylobacterium sp. | reverse complement strand
TGATGAAGTTGATCGCGCCGAGGATCGACGAGGCACCCGCGATATGCAGCGAGAGGATCGCGAAATCCATTGCCGGGCCGGGCTGGCCCGAGGTCGAGAGCGGCGGATAGATCGTCCAGCCGCCGCCAACGCCGAGGCCGCCGGCCGGACCTTCCACGAACATCGACAGGATGAGCAGGCCGAAAGCGGCCGGCAGCAGCCAGAACGAGATGTTGTTCATGCGCGGAAACGCCATGTCCGGCGCGCCGATCATGATCGGGATGAACCAGTTGGCAAAACCGCCGATCAGCGCCGGCATCACCATGAAGAAGATCATGATGAGGCCATGGCCCGTGACGAACACGTTGAACGTATGCGGATTGGCGAAAACCTGCAGACCGGGCTCCTGAAGCTCGATGCGCATCATGATGGAAAGGAAGCCACCCACCAGCCCCGCGAACAGCGCGAAGAGAAGGTACATCGTGCCGATGTCCTTGTGGTTGGTGGAATACAGATAGCGCCGCCAGCCATGCGGCATGTCATGCGCGTGATCGTCGGCGTGCGCGTGAGCCTGTGCCATTCTCGTCTACTCCTGTCGAAGCGTCTTGTCGCGGCGCTTTATCAGCGGGCCTGATCGGTCAGCGCGGTCTGGACCGGCGCATCCCCGATGCGGGCATATTTCTTTTTCGCATCCGCGAGCCAGGCATCATATTTCTCCTGGCTCACGACCCGGATCGCCAGCGGCATGAAGGCATGGTCCTTGCCGCAGAGTTCCGAGCACTGGCCGTAGAAGATGCCTTCCTTCGTGGCGCGGAACCAGGTCTGGTTCAGGCGGCCCGGCACGGCATCGATCTTCACGGCGAAGGAGGGAAGCGCGAAGGCGCGCAGAACGTCACCGGCGGTCACCTGCACGGCCACCGTCTTGTTCACCGGAACCACGACCTCGTTGTCCACCGCCAGAAGGCGCGGGAAATCGGCCTCCTTGCCCTTGCCAGCCTTCACGGCCGCGACGCGCTCTTCATCCGAAAGCATGCGGACCTCGAACTCGAAGCCGCCGGAATCCTGCGGATAGGTGAACTTCCAGTACCAAGCATAGCCCGTCGCCTTGATGGTGATGTCAGGCTTGGGAATCGTGATCTGCTCGCGCAGCAGGCGGAAGGACGGCACGACGATCGCAGCAAGGATCAGCACCGGAATGAGCGTCCATGCCACTTCGAGACCGGCATGATGCGTGGTCTTCGAGGGCACAGGATTCTTGGAGGCCCTGAACTTCGCCACCACCATCACCAGGAGAAGCAGCACGAAGAGCGAGATCACCGTGATGATCGGCAGCAGGATCGCGTCATGGAACCATTGGGTATTCTGCGCGATCGGCGTGGCCGGCGTTTGCAGGCCCATCTGCCAGGGCGAAGGTTGCCCCATCCCGGCCCAGGCCGCCGAAGGCAGGCCCGCGAGGCCGAGAAAGCCCGCACCTGCCAGCATCCGCGCAGGAAGGCCGCGCATGTCCCGTTCCGTCTCACCCAGTCGCTTCATGGCCATCGCCACTCCCTTGCGTCGCGCCCGGCGCTCGTGTCTCGAGTTGGGCGTTTGGTCTGCCTTCCGCCAACGGCTGTCAAAGCCCGGGTTCGATGCCCGATTGCTCTTCCACAGCGCGCTCGCGCAAGGGCCTCGGCAAGGTGCATGCTGGCGCGGAAATGCGCCGCCCGCGGCCGGGGCCCGGATACAAGTTTCTCTGCAAGCCTCAGCTTTGCCAAAAAGGCAAGCGAATTTCGCCAAGCATGGGACTGCTTTTCGTCGTATTCGCTTTACGCCATCTTGTTTCGCGCAGAGCAGCGACGAATTGCAGCAGGCCCGGCTCCGGGCTTCGCTTTCTTGACACCGGGGCCGGCTCTGTTACGCCACGCGGGCAGGCTGGCTCCGATTTGAAGAGCTTGTTTTCGCCGATTCGGAGCTGCAGGCACAGGCTGATCGAGCCACGGGTGATTCAATGACGATGAGGAAAAGCTCCGCCATCAACGCGCTCCGATTGGGCCTGTTTGCGGCCCTGGCGTCGATTGGCGTCGCCTCCGTTGCTTCGGCGCAAGGTCAGTTGCGCGGAGCCTATGGTGATTGGCAATTTCGCTGCGACCGCGTGGCGCAGAGCGGTCAGGAGCAATGCATCCTGATCCAGAACGTTCTGGATCAGCAGGACCTGAACCTCGCCGTCGTCATTCTGCGGGTGGAAGATCAGGTCGCGACGGCCGAGGCCCGCAAGACCAATGCCAGTGCACCGCCTGTTCGCCGCCCTGTTCTGCGTGTCATCGCGCCGCTGGGCGTCCTGCTTCCGCGCGGGTTGGGGCTGAAGGTGGATGATCGCGAGGTCGGCTCGACGGATTTCGTCCGCTGCCTCGAATCCGGCTGCGTGGCCGAGGTCGACATGGATCGGAACTTGATCGACCTGTTCTCGAAAGGCAAGCTGGCGCTCTTCGCCGTCTTCCTCACGCCCCAGGAGGGGCGGGGCCTGCCGGTGACGCTGGGCGGTTTCGCGGACGGGTTTTCGAAGCTCCAGTAACGCGCCCGGCGCGCCGAAGAAAATGGGTGGTTTGGTGATGCTGGTTGAAAAATCCGATCTTCTGCGCGGTGTGGCTCTTGCGGCCCTTGGCCTGTCGCTGATGGTTCTCGCGGGCTGCGGCTCCTCGTCGCTCACAGGGTCCGGCGGCAGCAACCCCACGGTCGCGGGCGATGGCTCCGGCTGGGGCACGGCAATCCTCTATGGCGGTCGCCGCTTCACCGAACCGCCGCCGACCGAGAAGCGTGAATATACCTGCCCGGCCGTCGAAATCCTGGAGGGAACCGTCGCGCTCCGTTCAGGCGATACAGGAACCGCCCGTGGCGTGGGCTACCAGGCCTCGATCCGCGATACGGCCCGCGAATGCACGCTGGTGGCCGACAACCGGCTCAACATCAAGGTGGGCGTGCAAGGCCGCCTCGTGCTCGGCGAAAGCGGCAAGCCAGGCAACTACACCGTTCCGGTGCGCGTGGCCGTGCGTCGCACCGGTGGCGAGACCGTCTATTCGAAGCTCACGACCGCAAGCGTGACGATTCCGGCGACGGATACGCAGGGCAGCTTCACGGTGATCGATGAGGGTCTTTCCCTTCCGCTCAGCGCCAGTGACCCCGGCGACGAATACACGATCCTCGTCGGCCTCGATCCACAGGGCAAGAGCACGCCGCGCAATCGGCGGCGTTGACAGTTCCGGCAAATGAACTAGGTGACTGCCCTTCAGGCCATCTCCCGCGCGGGAGAGAGCGGGTCAATCCCGTCGCCGAAGGCGCAACCGCCCCGGAAACGCTCAGGCAAAAGGGACCGCGCGAGAAAAGCCGCTCTGGAAAGCGCGAGGCCGCAACGCTTCGCCACCGAAGGAGTAAGGGTTCGCCTTCCGAGCCCGAAATCTCTCAGGTCTCCGTGACAGAGGGGGCAGAACCGAAGTCCGGGCGCAAGTCCGGGCTCCGGCGATCTGTCCGATCACGGAGGCGGCGCAAGCCGGAAATGCATGGCTTCTCCCGAAAGCGCGGAAACGCTCCTCGAAACGCCGCTCGCGGCCTGGCATGTCGCGCAGGGCGCGAAGATGGTCCCCTTCGTCGGCTATAACATGCCGGTGCAGTATCCGCTCGGCATCATGGGAGAGCACAACTGGACGCGGGAGAGCGCCGGTCTTTTCGATGTCTCGCATATGGGTCAGTGCTTCCTCATCCCCGAGGATGGGAAGTTTGAAACCGCCGCGGCGGCGCTGGAAAGGCTGGTGCCGGCCGATGTGCTGAGCCTGAAACCGGGGCAGCAGCGCTACTCGCAGTTCCTGAATGCCGAGGGCGGCATTCTTGATGATCTGATGATCACCCGGCTCGGGCAGCCCGGCCATGAGCACTGGATCTATCTGGTTGTGAATGCAGGCTGCAAGGTGGAGGATTACAGGCACCTCGCCGCGCACCTGCCCAAGGGCGTGACCCTGAAGATCGGCGATAATCTGGCCCTTCTCGCGCTTCAGGGCCCGAAGGCTGCGGCGGTGATCGCCCGGCATGCGCCGGCTCTGGCCGAACTCAAGTTCATGACCTCGTCCGATCTCACCGTCGCCGGCCTCTGGTGCCATGTCTCGCGCACGGGCTACACGGGCGAGGATGGTGTCGAAATCTCCGTGAAGAATGAGGATGTCGAGGCGCTCGCGAGCCTCCTCCTCAAGGATGAGCGCGTGAAGCCCATCGGCCTCGGCGCCCGCGATTCCCTGCGGCTCGAAGCGGGCCTATGTCTTTATGGCCATGACATCGACACCTCGACCTCGCCCATCGAGGCCGATTTGAAGTGGTCGATCCAGAGACGCCGGCGCGAGGAAGGCGGCTTCCCCGGTGCGGCACGCATCCAGCGCGAACTCACGAATGGCCCGGCCCGCCTGCGCGTCGGCATCCGGCCGGAAGGGCGCCAGCCCGCGCGCGAGGGCACGGAGATCTTCGCCGGGGGGCAGAAGATCGGCGTCGTCACCTCCGGCGGCTTCGGCCCCACGGCGCAGGCACCGGTTGCCATGGGCTATGTCGAGACGGCCTTCGCGAAGCCCGATGCGCCGGTGGTGCTCGCTGTGCGCGGCAAGGAACTGCCGGCGCGCATTGCCGCCATGCCTTTCGCCCCCCACCGTTATTTCCGCTGATTCTCGCCTTCTTACGGACAGGAGCCCGCCATGACGACCCGCTACACGAAAGATCACGAATATATCCGCGTCGAAGGCGATATCGGCATTATCGGCATCACGGATTACGCGCAGGGCCAGCTCGGCGACGTGGTATTCGTCGAATTGCCGGATGTCGGCAAGTCTGTCTCCAGGGGTGGCGAAGCGGCCGTGGTGGAGAGCGTGAAGGCGGCTTCGGAAGTCTATGCCCCGGTCTCCGGGGAGGTGGTCGCCGTGAACGACAAGCTGCCGGATGCCCCCGCCACCGTGAACGAGGACCCCGCCGGCGCGGGCTGGTTCATCAAGATCAAGCTCGCCAACAAGGCCGAACTCGATGGCCTGATGAGCGAGGCCGAATACGCCGAATA
>JADCCH010000327.1 GCA_020252865.1 Methylobacterium sp. | reverse complement strand
GGGACCGGAAAGGCGCCGCAAACTGGCGATGCGAGGCCCCCGCGTCAAGCAAAAAGCCTTGGCGGGGCTTATCCCTTGTCGTTCAGCGGGTGCAGATCGCGCACCATGGAACGGGCGCGCTCATCCAGAACATGGGTATAGATCTGCGTCGTCGCGATATCGGCATGGCCGAGCATCATCTGCACCGAGCGCAGATCCGCGCCGTTCTGCAGAAGATGTGTCGCGAAGGCGTGGCGCATGCCATGCGGCGTGAGGCTCTCTGCCGCGATGCCCGCCCGGCCCGCAAGACGCTTCAGGTCGCGCGCGAAAACCTGCCGGGACAAATACCCGGCCTCGCCATCGGCAGGGAACAGGAAGCGTGAGATTTCGCGCCCGTTTTTCTCGTCCAGCACCGCCCGATAGCTGGAAACCGCATTCCGCGCGGCCTCGGTCAGCAGCACGATGCGCTCCTTGTTACCCTTGCCGCGCACCACGAGATGATCGCGCTTCGCGTTGAAGCCGGCGGCGGGAAGCGCGAGCAACTCACTCACGCGGAGCCCCGTGGCATAGAGCAGTTCCACCTGGGCAGCGAGCCGCAGCGCCGCGAGGCGCGCAGCCGGGGTCCTCGCTTCGGCTATGCCGGATTCCGCTGCCTTGAGCAGGCGGTCGACATCCTCGAGCGTGAGCACGTGCGGAATGCGCATGGTCTTGCGCGGCCCCTGCAAGGTTACGGTGGGGTCATCCCCGCGATGCCCCTCCGTGTAGAGAAAACCGTGGAATTGTCGCAGCGCCGAGAGACGCCGGGCGATGGTCGCCGGCGCAAGGCCGGCCGCCGAGAGGCTCTGGAGATAGGCGCGGATCACCGCGACATCCGCCCTGAGCGGGTCGAGATTCCGGGCGGCGAGCGCGCTGGAATAATCCTCGAGATCGCGCGCGTAGCTGGTCATGGTGTTCGCTGCAGCGCCCCGTTCGGCCGAGAGCATCGCCAGAAAGGCACGGATGGGGCGCGAGGCCATGGCTCAGCCGCCAGGATTGCTGGCCGGGGCCCGCGGCATGGGAACAGGAACGACGATATCGCGCGGCTCGGGCTCCACGAGGCTGCCGAGGGCATGCAGCCCGCCATAGACCAGCCCGGCCATCAAAACCAATCCGATCAGCACACGAAGCAGCAGACCCATGGAGCAGGCCTCCCCTCCGCCGCGCCAAAACCTCCCTCTTATCGGCCGTGAACCGATTCGCAGCAAGCCCAGGCGACCCCGCCCGGGCTGCGGGATGCGAATTGAAGGGTAGCCTTTGCAGGAATTTTCTGCTTCAGGTGCGCGCCGGGAGACCGGGGTTTGGCAACCGAAATGGCCGATGAAGGAACAATCCTGCGTGGAATGGAGGAACCTGACGGCTCCGCCGAAGCCAAATTGCACGCGCTCCTGACCGGTCGTCACATCGTGCTCGTGGGCCTGATGGGCGCGGGCAAGACCTCCGTCGGCAAGCGGCTGGCCCAGCGCCTTCACCTTCCGTTCGTCGACAGCGACCACGCGATCGAGGAATCGGCGAACATGACGATTCCCGAAATCTTCAAGCTGCGCGGCGAGGCGGAGTTCCGATCCGGCGAGCGCCGGGTGATCGCGCGTCTGCTCGGCGAGCCGCAGCAGGTGATCGCCACCGGCGGCGGCGCCTATATGGACGCCGAAACGCGGCTGCGCATCCGCGACCGCGGCATCGCCGTATGGCTCAAGGCCGAGTTGCCGGTGCTGATGCGGCGCGTGCAGCGCCGGCATGATCGACCGCTCCTCGCCAATGCCGACCCGGAAGCTACGATGCGCGACCTGATGGCGAAGCGCTATCCGGTCTATGCCGAGGCGGATCTCTGCATTCTCTACGACGAGCAGCCCCATGATGCCATGGTGACCCGTGTGATCGAGGCGCTGACGGCCCATCTCGAACCTCCAACGGACAGCCCTTCCAAGGACGCACCCGCGTGAGCATTCCTGCCGAGAACCCTCGAGTGCGGGTCGATCTCGCCGGCCGCAGCTATGACATCCTGATCGGCCGCCACCTCGTTGCCGAGGCGGGCCGGCATCTTGCGCCGCTGCTTCCGCGCCGGCGGGTTCTGGTCGTGACCGACGAGAATGTTGCCGGCCGGCATCTGCCCGCGCTCATGACAAGCCTCGCGGTGGCCGGCATTCCGGCGGCAAGCCTCACATTGCCAGCCGGCGAGAGGACCAAGAGCTGGCCGTTCCTCGAGCAGGTGGTGGAGCGCATCCTCTCCGAGAAGCTCGAGCGCGGCGATGCCGTCATCGCGCTGGGGGGCGGGGTGATCGGCGATCTCACGGGCTTCGCCTCGGCAATCGCCCGCCGCGGCATGAAATTCGTGCAGATCCCCACGACGCTGCTCGCGCAATCCGATTCGAGCGTGGGTGGCAAGACGGGCATCAATTCGCCGGCGGGGAAGAACCTTGTCGGCGCATTCTATCAGCCGATCCTCGTGCTGTGCGATACCGGCGTGCTGGATACGCTGCCGATCCGCGAGTTGCGCGCGGGTTACGCCGAGGTGGTCAAATACGGGCTGATCGACCGGCCTGACTTCTTCGAATGGCTGGAGGCCGGTGCCTGGCGCGGGCTGTTTTCCGGCGGGCCGAAGCGCGAGGAGGCGGTGCGGGTCGCCTGCGCCGCGAAAGCGGCGATCGTGGCGCGCGACGAGCACGAAACGGGTGACCGTGCGCTCCTGAACCTCGGGCATACCTTCGGCCATGCGCTGGAGGCGATCACGCACTACGATGGCGCGCGCCTCGTGCATGGTGAGGCGGTGTCGATCGGCATGGCGATGGCGCATCGCTTCTCGGTGCAGCAGGGCCTCTGCACGGGTCAAGACGCGACGCGCGTCGAGCGGCACTTGCAGACGGTTGGCCTGCCCACGGAACTCGCAGCCATTCCCGGCTGGAACGCCACGCCCGACGCGATGATCGAAGCGATCAGGCAGGACAAGAAGGTAAGCCAGGGCTCGCTCACCTTCATCCTCACGCGCGGCATCGGCCAGAGCTTCATCGCCAGGAGCGTTGAAGCGGCACCAATCCGCGCCTTCCTTGAAGCGGAGAGCCAGCGCGGTTGAATGTTCCCGATTAATCCGCCGGCAGGGTTTCGCCGTCGGACCCGGCCATGAACTGGGCGCGCGCCAGGGCCGCGAAACGGCCATTGAGGGCCACGAGCTGGTCGAACGTTCCCTGTTCGACAATCCGGCCCTTTTCCAGCATCACGATGTGATCGGCATTGCGGATGGTCGCGAGGCGATGCGCGATGACGAAGGTCGTCCGGCCCTTCATCACTTCTTCCAGCGCCAGCTGCAGCTTCTGTTCGGTGCCGGCATCGAGCGCGGAGGTCGCCTCGTCAAGAATGAGGATCGGCGGGTCCTTCAGCAGGGCGCGCGCAATCGACAGGCGCTGGCGCTCGCCGCCCGATAGCGACCGGCCGCGTTCGCCCACAATCGTATCAAGCCCGTTCGACTGCCGCTCGATGAATTCGAGCGCCTGCGCGCGCTCCAGCGCGGCCATCATTTCCTCGTTGGACGCACCCGACCGGCCGACCTCGAGGTTCTCGCGGATGGTCCTGGCGAAGAGCATCGGTTCCTGGAACACCACCGCGATATTGCGGCGGAGCGATTGCAGGGTGAAATCGCGGATATCCTTTCCGTCGATGCGGATCGCGCCGGATTGCGGGTCGAAGGCGCGATGCAGCAGGCCGAGGGTCGTCGATTTGCCCGAACCCGTCGAACCCACCAGCGCGATGGTCTGGCCCTGCTTTGCGACGAGCGAAAGATCAAGGATCGCCGGGCGCTTCCCATCATAGGAGAAGCTCACGCCGTCGAAGGCGACTTCGCCGGTCAGGCGGCCGGCATCGGTCGCATTCGGGCGATCCTGCACCTGTGGAACGGTGTCGATCACCTCGAAGAACTCCTTCAGCTTCGGCGCCTGCATGAAAAGCTGGTTGATGAAGCCCACGGCGGCTTCAAGCTTGCCGATCAGCAATGTGGAATAGCCCACGAAGGTCACGATATCGCCGATCGTTGCGAGATCGTTGAGATGCAGATAGGTGCCGAGCAGGAAGACAGCCGTCACGGTGATCGTCGAGGAGGCG
>JADCCH010000326.1 GCA_020252865.1 Methylobacterium sp. | reverse complement strand
CGCCCTGCCCTTTTTCGTTCCCGGGCGAGACCATTGCCGCGTCACAGGGAAAGACGGGTTACCGGGGCGGGCTCACTTGCGATCAGGGTGAATCGCGGCCTAACGCGCCACCCATCCCAAGGACGGCATTGACTTTTCCCAAGATCTGGCGCTTCTCACCGCTACGGCGATCCTTCGCCGAGGAACCCCGACCCATGATCCGCCTCACGACGACAAAAACGCGTGTGACGAAACCGGCCCCGAAAACGGGCGCGGTGGGATAACGGTCGTCCTCGCTCTCGGGTCCTCCCCCGGCGGGGGACAGGGCCAGCGGATCGGTTCAGCCGGTCCTGCTTCGCTCCCGGGGGAGATGGTTCAGGGCAAGGCCCTCAATTCAGGAACGGATATCATGGTCTTCAAGGCAGCGGGCTACAAGGTTGCTATCGTCGGCGCCACCGGCAATGTGGGCCGGGAGATGCTGGATATTCTCGCCGAACGGGCCTTCCCGGTCAGCGAGGTCGTGGCACTCGCCTCGCAGCGCTCGATCGGGCAGGAAGTCACCTTCGGCGACAAGATTCTCAAGACCAGGGTGCTCGATCATTTCGATTTCTCCGACACCGATCTCTGCCTCATGTCGGCGGGCGGCTCGGTCTCGAAGGAATGGTCGCCCCGCATCGGCGCGCAGGGCTGCGTCGTCATCGATAATTCCTCGGCCTGGCGCTACGACCAGGACGTGCCGCTGATCGTTCCGGAAGTGAATGCCGATGCCGTGCGCGGCTTTGCGAAGAAGAACATCATCGCGAACCCCAATTGCTCCATCGCCCAGCTCGTGGTGGCGCTGAAGCCGCTGCATGACGCCTTTGGCATCAAGCGCGTCGTCGTGTCCACCTACCAGTCGGTATCCGGCGCCGGCAAGGATGGCATGGACGAGCTCTGGAGCCAGACCAAGGGCCGCTACGTGCCAGGCCAGGAAGTGGCTGCGAAGAAGTTCTCGAAGCCCATCGCCTTCAACCTGATCCCGCAGATCGATGTCTTCATGGAAGACGGGTTCACCAAGGAAGAATGGAAGATGGCGGTCGAGACCAAGAAGATCCTCGACCCCAAGATCAAGCTCACCGCCACTTGCGTGCGCGTGCCGGTCTTCATCGGCCATTCGGAAGCCGTGAACGTTGAATTCGAAAAGCCGGTGACAGCCGAGGAAGCCCGCGAGATCCTGCGCCGCTCGCCGGGTATCCTCATCATCGACAAGCACGAGCCAGGTGGGTACATCACCCCGCTGGAAGCAGCCGGCGAAGACGCGACCTATATCTCGCGCATCCGTGAGGATGCCACGGTGGAAAACGGCCTCGCCTTCTGGTGCGTCTCCGACAACCTGCGCAAGGGCGCGGCGCTGAACGCGATCCAGATCGCCGAATGCCTCATCAATCGCGGGCTCATCAAGCCGCGCGCGAAGGCGGCGTGAGCTTCGATTATTCCAGATGAAAGGGCCGCTTCGAGCGGCCCTTTTTGTTGCCTGGAAGTGGCTGCCTCAGCGCGGCAGCACGGTCTCGCCCATCAGCATCTCGTCCATCGCGCGGGCGGCCTGCCGGCCCTCGCGGATCGCCCAGACCACGAGGCTCTGGCCCCGGCGCATATCGCCGGCCGCGAAGATCTTCGGCTTGTCGGTGCGGTAATCGTTCTCGTTGGCGATCACGTTGGCGCGCTTGTCCATCGCCACGCCCGCTTCCGTGAGGAGGCCCTCCTTCACCGAACCGGCGAAGCCGATGGCGAGGAAGACGAGATCGGACTTCAGCACGAATTCCGTGCCCGGGATCGGCCGGCGCTTTTCATCCACGCGGGCGCATTCCACGCCCGTCACCCTGCCATTCTTGCCCAGAATGCGCAAAGTCGCGGCCTGGAATTCACGATCCGCTCCCTCGGCCTGCGAGGAGGAGGTGCGGAATTTCGTGGGCCAGAACGGCCAGATCGCGAGCTTGTCCTCGATTTCCGGCGGCTTGGGGCGGATATCAAGCTGCGTCACGGAAAGCGCGCCCTGGCGAAAGGCCGTGCCGATGCAATCCGAGGCCGTGTCGCCGCCGCCGATCACCACGACATCCTTCCCGCCCGCGAGCAGCGGAGCGCCGTCGATCCGCTCATCACCGACGCGGCGGTTCGACTGCGTGAGATAGGGCATCGCGTAATGCACGCCCTCAAGCTCCTGGCCCGGCAAGCCCGGATCGCGCGGCGCTTCCGCGCCGCCCGCGAGGAGAACCGCATCGAAATCGCGCTGGAGATCGGCAAGCTTCACGTTCACGCCAACATGCGCGTTGTAATGGAAGATCACACCCTCGGCCTCCATCTGCTCCACGCGACGATCAATATGGTGCTTCTCCATCTTGAAATCGGGGATGCCGTAGCGCAGCAAGCCGCCGGCCTTGGGCTCCCGCTCATAGATATGCACCTCGTGCCCCACCCGGGCGAGCTGCTGCGCGGCTGCCATGCCTGCGGGGCCCGAGCCGATGACCGCCACGCGCTTGCCGGTGCGTTGCCCCGCGATTTCCGGCTTGATCCAGCCTTCCTTCCAGCCGCGATCGGCGATGGCCTGCTCGACCGTCTTGATCGCCACCGGCATGTTCTCGAGGTTCAGCGTGCAGGCTTCCTCGCAGGGCGCGGGGCAGATGCGGCCCGTGAATTCGGGGAAGTTGTTGGTTGAATGCAGGTTCGCCAGCGCGCGTTCCCAGTCGTTCTGGTAGACGAGGTCGTTCCAGTCCGGGATCTGGTTGTGCACCGGGCAGCCATTGGGGCCGTGGCAATAGGGCACGCCGCAATCCATGCAGCGCGCGGCCTGCTCGCGCACGTCCTTCTCGTCCATCGGCAGCGTGAATTCGCGGAAGTGGCGGATGCGATCCGATGCCGGCTGATACTTTGCGTCGCGCCGGTCGATTTCCAGAAAACCCGTGACCTTGCCCATCTCTTTCACCTCAACCCTTCCGGGGCGCGCTGTTCAAGGAGCGCCAACCGGTGCCGGTCCATGTTTTTCTCTTGCGGGGAGACCCGGGCCTCGGCCCGGGCCATCGATCCTCACTCGGCGGCCTGCAATTGGCGCGCCTTTTCCATGTCACGCAGCGCGCGGCGATATTCCACCGGCATCACCTTCACGAACCGGTGGCGGAAATCCGCCCAATGGTCGAGAATGTGTTTCGCGCGGGCCGAGCCCGTATAGCGCAGATGGTTGGCGACGAGCTGGTGCAGGCGCTCTTCATCGTGGCGCGACATATCGCCCATGATGTCGATGCGGCCCTTGAATTCGAGGTCGCCGCCATGGTGGTGGAGGCGCTGCATCAGGTCCTCCTCCTCCTCGACGGGCTCGAGATCGACCATCGAGAGGTTGCAGCGCGAGCGGAAGGTGCCATCCTCGTCGAGCACGTAGGCGACACCGCCCGACATGCCCGCCGCGAAGTTGCGGCCCGTCTCTCCAATCACCACCACCACGCCGCCGGTCATATATTCGCAGCCATGGTCGCCCACGCCCTCGACCACCGCGATGGCGCCCGAATTGCGGACGGCGAAGCGCTCGCCGGCCACGCCCCGGAAATAGCACTCGCCGGAGATCGCGCCATAGAGCACGGTGTTGCCAATGATGATCGACTTTTCCGGGACGATCGCCGCATCCGGCGCCGGACGGATGATCAGCTTGCCGCCCGAGAGGCCCTTGCCGACATAGTCATTGGCCTCGCCGATCAGCTCCATCGTCACGCCTGCCGCCACCCAGGCGCCAAAGCTCTGGCCCGCCGTGCCGTGCAGGATGATGCGGATCGTGTCATCCGGCAGGCCGGAATGGCCGTGGCGCTTGGCGACCTCGCCCGAGAGCATGGCACCCGCCGCGCGATCCCGGCTGAAGATGACCTCCTCGATTGTCACCGGTGCGCCGCCCTCGATCGCCGGCATCGCTTGCGCGATCAGCTTGCGGTCGAGCACGTTGTCGATCGGATGCGTCTGCCGCTCGGCATGCCTCTTCGCGACCGTCGCCGGCACATCCGGACGCGCAAAGAGTTTCGAGAAATCGAGCCCCTTCGCCTTCCAGTGGTCCACGCCTCTGCGGGTATCGAGCAGGTCGGTCCGGCCGGTAATGTCCGTCAACGAGCGGAAGCCCATCGAGGCAAGGATCTCGCGCACCTGTTCCGCGACGAAGAAGAAGTAGTTGATCACATGCTCGGGCTGGCCCTTGAAGCGCTTGCGCAGCACAGGGTCCTGCGTCGCGACACCCACCGGGCAGGTGTTGAGGTGGCACTTGCGCATCATGATGCAGCCCGCCGCGATCAGCGGCGCGGTCGAGAAGCCGAACTCGTCAGCCCCGAGCAGCGCGCCGATAATCACGTCCCGGCCCGTGCGCAGCCCACCATCGACCTGGAGCGCCACGCGGCCGCGCAGACGGTTCTTCACCAGAACCTGCTGCGTTTCCGCCAACCCCATCTCCCATGGCGAACCCGCATGCTTGATGGAGGTGAGCGGCGACGCGCCCGTGCCCCCCTCATAGCCCGAGATGGTTATGTGGTCGGCGCGCGCCTTGGCCACGCCGGCCGCGACCGTGCCGACCCCCACTTCCGAAACGAGCTTCACCGAGACATCCGCTGCGGGGTTCACGTTCTTCAGATCGAAGATCAGCTGGGCGAGGTCCTCGATCGAGTAGATGTCGTGATGCGGCGGGGGCGAAATCAGGCCCACGCCCGGCGTCGAATGGCGCACCTTGGCGATGACGGCATCGACCTTGTGGCCGGGCAATTGCCCGCCCTCGCCGGGCTTCGCACCCTGCGCGACCTTGATCTGCATGACATCGGAATTCACGAGATATTCCGTGGTGACGCCGAAGCGGCCCGAGGCCACCTGCTTGATGGCCGAACGGCGCGGATTGGGCAGGCCATTCGGCAACGGCTCGAAGCGCGTGGCTTCCTCGCCGCCCTCGCCCGTATTGGACTTGGCACCGATGGCATTCATGGCCCTGGCAAGCGTTTCATGCGCCTCGCGGCTGATCGAGCCGAAGGACATGGCACCCGTGGCGAAGCGCTTCACGATCTCGCGCGCGGGTTCCACCTCGTCGAGCGGCACGGGGTTGCGGCCTGTTTCGCCGGCCTTCTTGATGTGGAACAGGCCGCGAATGGTCTGGTAGCGGTTCTCCACCTCGTCGATACGCCTGGCATAGGCGTCATAGCGGTCGCGCGCATTGGCGCGCACGGCATGCTGGAGATCCGCCACGACTTCCGATGACCAGACATGATCCTCGCCGCGCTGGCGCTGGTTGTATTCGCCGCCGACATCAAGAAAGTTCTTCAGCACGAGGCTGTTCGAGAACGCTTCCCGGTGCCGCTGCACGGTTTCCTCGGAAATTTCCTCGAGCCCCACGCCCTCGATGGTCGTGGCGGTGCCTGAGAAATACTGGTTCACGAAGGCGCTCGAGAGGCCCACGGCATCGAAGATCTGGGCGCCGCAATAGGATTGATAGGTCGAAATGCCCATCTTGGACATGACCTTCAACAGGCCCTTGCCTGTAGCCTTGATGAAGCGCTTGACGATCTCGTCCTCGTCCACCTCCTCGGGGATTTCCATGTCCGCCTTCATGGCGATCAGGGTCTCGAAGGCGAGATAGGGGTTGATCGCCTCGGCGCCATAGCCCGCGAGGCAGGCGAAGTGATGAACCTCGCGCGCCTCACCCGTCTCGATCACCAGGCCGACCGAGGTGCGCAGACCCTTGCGGATGAGGTGATGATGCACCGCCGCCGTGGCAAGAAGCGCCGGAATCGGGATGCGATCCGGCCCCACCATGCGATCCGAGAGCACGATGATGTTGTAGCCGCCATGCACGGCCGCTTCCGCGCGATCGCACAGCAGCTTCACGGCATCATCCATGCCCTTCGGGCCTCGCCCGGACGCGAAGGTGATGTCGAGAGTCTTGGTGTCGAACCGGTCCTCGAAATGGCCGATGCAGCGGATCTTCTCGAGATCGCCATTGGTCAGGATCGGCTGGCGCACCTCCAGCCGCTTGCGGCGCGAATTGCCCTCGAGATCGAAGATGTTGGGACGCGGCCCGATGAACGAGACGAGGCTCATCACCAGCTCCTCGCGGATCGGGTCGATCGGCGGGTTCGTGACCTGCGCGAAGTTCTGCTTGAAATAGGTGTAGAGCAGCTTCGACTTGTTGGAGAGCACGCTCGGGGGGGTATCGGTGCCCATCGAGCCGACGGCTTCCTGCCCGGTAATGGCCATCGGTGCCATCAGGAGCTTCAGATCTTCCTGCGTGTAGCCGAAAGCCTTCTGCCGATCGAGCAGGCTCACATCGGTGCGGCTGGCACGCGGCTCGACGGGCTTCAGCTCCTCGAGCACGATCTGGCTGCGCTTCAGCCATTCCCTGTAGGGGTTCGCGGCGGCGAGCCCGGCCTTCATCTCCTCATCGGAGACGATGCGGCCTTCCATGAGGTCCACGAGCAGCATGCGGCCGGGCTGCAGGCGCCACTTGGTCACGATTTCGCTTTCCGGGAAAGGCAGCACGCCCATCTCGGAGGCCATGACCACGAGGTCATCCTTCGTGACGAAATAGCGCGCGGGGCGCAGACCGTTGCGGTCGAGCGTCGCGCCGATCTGCCGGCCATCCGTGAAGGCGATGGCGGCCGGG
>JADCCH010000325.1 GCA_020252865.1 Methylobacterium sp. | reverse complement strand
TGATCTGGGCCTGACCGAGATTGACGAACTGCATGTCATTGGCGGCGAGGCCCATCTTCACGAGGCACTTGCGCGCCGCGTAGTCGACCGTCGAGTTCGTCGTGAGCAACAGGCGCTGGCCCTTGAGCGAGGCCGGATTGGCCTTGATGGCGTCGAACCTGTCGCCGCGCACCATCATCGCGTTGGTCTTGGATTCATCGTTGGTGATGCCGATGGTCAGGATATTGAAGCGCACGGCGCCCAGCACCGCCGGCACCGATCCGGTCCCGCCCACGTCCCACGACTTCGAGGGCGCCGCGGCGATCTGCGGCGCGCCGGCCGGGAAGGTGGTGAAGGTCGGTGCCAGGTCGACATCCTTCCACCAGCCCTTCACCGTGGCGTAATGGAACGGCAAGGCCCAGTAGAGCGACGGCTGGTAGCTCACGCCGATTGAGGTCTGTGCCTGCGCGGTCATGGGCGCCGCAGCGAGCAGCGCCGCGAGAGCGAAGTTTCTCAGCATGGGTTTCATGGTGTTACCTCCCTTGGGACGTTTGGTGTCGGGCTGACGTCACGGCTTGGGGCCGTTCTGTTGGTCCGCCGCCTCCGGGCCGCGCATCCGCGACGGTCTCAAGGGCTTCGCGGACGATCCGGGCGATCAGGTCGCATTCGGAATCGGAGAGGGTTACCGGCGTGCGGATATCGCAGAGCGTCGCCAGGACGTCGTGGGTGCGCGCCAGCGCATCGTCAGAGCGCGCGTAGCTCCAGTGGCGCGGCGCACTGGTGAAGCCGATCTGGCGCGCGGCGCCGAACCATTTCACCGGCAGGCCGCGTGAGGCGGCCTCGGCGAGGAAGTCCTGCATCGCGCCCGAGTCGAAGGAGGGGACGCGGAACTGCACCGAGGTCGGCGCGGGGTCGGCACCCTCGTGGCGGATGGGCAGGGCAACGAACTGGCTGCGCCGCAGGCCATCCGCGATTCGGGCGCGGATCTGCGACCAGCGCGCCAGACGCCGCGGCAATTCCCGCAATTGCGGTCGCAGGACCGCCGCGGCCAGCGCCGTCATGCGCAGGCTGAAATTGGCGGTCTCGCCGCTCGCCGCGTCGAGAAAGGCGCCGTCGGGCCGGCTCGCATGCTGATGGTGCAGCATGTAACTTCCCGAATGAAGGATCGCGCGCGCCGCGGCCGCCTCGTCGTCGAGGACGAGGAAACCGCCCTCGCCGGCATTGAGATGCTTGTAGGTTTGCGCGCTGAAGCCTGCCGCAAACCCGAACGTGCCGATCGTCCGGTCCTTCCAGCGCGCGCCGAGAGCGTGGGCGCAATCCTCGATCACGGCGACACCGCAGGAATCGGCCACCTCCATGACCGCGTCCATGTCGGCGATGTGGCCGCGCATATGCGACAGGAGCAGCACCTTCGCACCGCTGGCGCGCGCCTTGGCGCGCAGGTCCTCCGGGTCGATGACGAGATCATCGCCGATCTCGACGATCACAGGCCTCGCGCAGGCATGGACGATGGCACCCGGCACCGGCGCCAGGGTGAAGCCGTTGACGAGGACGGGATCGCCCGGGGCCACGCCGGCGACCTTCAGCGCGAGGAACAGGGCGCTCCCGCCCGAATTCACCGCCACGCAGAAGCGCCGCCCGACAAGCGCGGCGAATTCAAGCTCGATCAGCGCGGCATCCTGCTGGTCGGTACCCATCTCGCCGTAGCGGAACAGACGGCCCGATCGCATCAGCTCGACGGCGCGCGCGATACCCGCCTCCGGCACCGGCTCCGGCTCGGTCAGGTCGCGGGTCAGGATCGCGCGAGGCTCAGACACCGGCTTGGCCTTTCTCCTCGCGCAGCGATTTCCAGATATGGGTGCGCAGGTGCACGAAGGATTCGAGATCCATGACGTCCTCGATCTTCTGGAAGCGGTCCCAGTCCTCGCTCTCGCGGATCGGCCTGACGTTGAGGACCTCCTTGATGCGCCCGGGGCGGCGGGTCATGATCACGACCCGGTCGGCGAGATAGACCGCCTCCTCCACCGAGTGGGTGATAAACAGCACCGTGCGCGGGTTGCGGCGCGCGAGGCGCACCAGCTCTTCCTGCATCACCACGCGCGTCTGCGCGTCGAGGGCACCGAAGGGCTCGTCCATCAGGAGCACTTCCGGATCGAGCACGTAGGCCCGTGCGATCGCCACGCGCTGCTGCATGCCGCCGGAGAGTTGGTGGGGGAAGGCATCCGCGTAGGATTCGAGATTCATAAGCTTGAGCGCGCCAGCGATCAGGCTCTCGCGCTCCGCCGCGGGGATTCTCTTGTTGCGAAGGCCGAACTCGATGTTCGCGCGCACGGTCTTCCACGGGAACAGCGCGAATTGCTGGAACACAACGGCCCGGTCGGGCCCAGGCGCGGTAACGGTCCTGCCGCTGACGCTCACCGTGCCCGAGGACGGAGCCTCGAAGCCCGCCACCATGCGCAGGCAGGTGGTCTTGCCGCAGCCCGACGGGCCCACGATGGCCACGAACTCCTTCTCGGCGATGTCGAGTTCGATGTCCTCCAGCACGGTGATCTTGCCACCGAAAACCTTGCCGACGCCCTGGAAACGGATCGAACCCATGCCTGACCTCACGCCTCCAGGCCGCGTCTGCGCCGCAGCCAGCCTTCGCCCCGCCGCAGCAGGATATCGATGACCATTCCGACGAGGCCGATGGCGACCATCCCGGCCATGACCGTCGGCGTCTGGACCGAGCCCTGGGCCTGGACCATCATGAAACCCACCCCCGCCGCCGCGACGATCAGCTCCGCGCCGACGAGCGACTGCCAGCCCAATCCCGCCGACACGCGAAGTCCGGCGATGATCGAGGGCACGGCAGCCGGCAGCAGGATCTCGAGGATCATGCGGACATGGCCGGTGCCGAGCATCCGCGCCGCCTCGATAAGCCGGGGCTCCACGAAACGGGCGCCGCGATAGGCGTTGATCAGGCAGGGCGGGAAAGCGCCGGCGAAGATGATCATCACCGGGCCGCCGATGCCGGTCCCGAACCAGAGGGCGGCGAAGGGCACCCAGGCGATGGGGGCGATGAAGCGCAGCCCGTCGAAGATCGGCGAGACGATATCGTCGAGAAGGCGGAACCAGCCCATCAGCAGGCCGAGCGGAATGCCGATGGCGGCGGCCAGAACCGCGCCGTAGGCGTATCGCATGAAGCTGGCGCTCAGATGTTCGGGCAGGGTCGCGCCGGCGAAGGGTGAGGTCAGGAGGAAGAAGAACCGCCCGGCCACCTCGAAGGGTGAGGGCAGGAACTGGCGCGGCACCAAGCCCGTGACCGACAGCAGGGTCCAGAGTCCCACGAAGAGGAACAAACCGGCGGCGCCGTAGAGAAAGCTTTCGCGGAACGGGAGGGGCGGGCTGTTCATCGCTCAGTCCCTTGCCGCCACGTTCCAGGCCAGCGCGCGCCGCTCGGCGCGGCCCAACGCCTGCGTCGTGATGAAGCCCAGCACACCGACCGTGAGCATGCCAACCAGGATCATGCCGGGATAGATGTCCTGCTGGGCCATGTTCAGGACGAAGCCGACGCCGACGAGCGCCCCCACCAGTTCGGCAGCGACGAGCGTCGTCCAACTCGCCTGCAGGGACAGGCGAAGGCCGGTGAAGATCATGGGCGAAGCGGCCGGCACGATCACCTCGCGCACCATGCGCCAGGGCGGCGTCCCCAGCATGCGCGCCGCCTCGAAAACCGGGCGATCGATGGTGCGCACGCCGGTGAAGGCGTTGATGACGGAAGGCACAAAGGCGGCAAACCAGATCACCATGATCTTCGCCGCGTCGCCAAGCCCCAGCCAGAGGATGGCGAGGGGGATCCAGGCGAGCGGCGGGATGGGACGGATGATGAGGAAGACCGGGTTGACCAAGGCCTCGACCCGCCGGTTCCAGCCCATCCACAGGCCGAGCGGAACGCCCGTGACGACCGCGACCGCGAAGCCCATCAGCACCAGAAGGAGGCTGTGCCAGGCATGGCTCAGAAGGACGGCACCGGCATAGCCTCGGGTGTTGATCTGCGTCAGCGAGGCCGAGAATTCGGCCGGAGAGGGAAAGCGCGCGCTGGTGATCTGCCCGGTGAGAGTGGTCAGGACGAACCAAAGCGCCAGAAGGGCCACGACAGTCGCCAGACCGATCCATCCCCGTCGGCCGATCATTCGGCGACCTCCCATGGTTCTTCCAGAAAGCACGGATGAAAGCGCTTTCAATCAGGCTCACAGATCAATTGACGCGTGTCAATACCGTAAAGCCTTCGTAATGATGATCCGGATGGCCATTCCATCTCGACAAGCGATGAAAAATTTTTCATACTTCTTTCATGCCAGAACGGAAAAAGCCCCGCTTGGTCGACGTAGCACAGGCGGCTGGCGTCTCGCCGGCCACGGTTTCGCGCGCGATCACACAGCCCAAACTCGTGGCGGAGGAGACCCGCGAGCGGGTGCACGCCGCGGCGGCGCGGCTGGGCTACCGGCCGGACGGCATGGCGCGCGCCCTCGCCTCGGGGCGGACCATGACGGTTGGGGCCATCGTGCCGATGCTCGATTCGACGATCTTCGCCCGCTTCCTCCAGAGCATGCAGCTCGCCCTGGCGCGCGAGGGCTTCCAGCTCCTCGTCGCCTCCCATGAGATGAGCCCCGCCGCGGAGACCGAGGCCGTGCGGACGCTCTTGGCGCGCGGGATCGACGGCCTCGTGCTCGTCGGCGCCGAGCGCTCCCGCGAGACCGCAGGACTTCTCGCGGGAGCCGGGGTGCCCGTGGTCCTAACCTGGTGCGGCCATCCCGCCGACGCGGCGGTGACGGTGGACAACGAGAAGGCTGGCGCGCTCGCTGCGGAGCACCTCATCGGCCTCGGGCACCGCCGGATCGGCATGGTCGTCGGCCACCTCGCCTTTAACGACAGGCAGAACGGCCGATTGGCCG
>JADCCH010000324.1 GCA_020252865.1 Methylobacterium sp. | reverse complement strand
GGTTTCGCGCCGGTCCTGCTCGAGGGCGTGACCGGATCGGGCAAGACGGAGGTCTATTTCGAGGCCGTCGCGACGGCGATTGAAACGGGACGGCAAGCGTTGATCCTCCTGCCGGAAATCTCGCTCACGCCGGAATTCGTGGCGCGGTTCGAGATGCGGTTCGGCGGTGCGCCGGGCCTCTGGCATTCCGGCATCGCCAGCACTCGGCGCGATCGCCTGTGGCATGCCGTGGCGGAGGGCGAGGCGAAAGTGGTGGTGGGCGCTCGCTCCGCACTCTTCCTCCCGTTCATGAGCCTCGGCCTCATCGTGGTGGATGAGGAACACGAGGCCGCCTTCAAGCAGGAAGATGTGGTGCGTTACCACGCGCGGGACATGGCGGTCTTGCGCGGGCAGTGCGAGGGCTGCCCGGTGATCCTCTCCTCGGCCACGCCCTCCATCGAGAGCCGGGTGAATGCCGAACAGGGGCGCTATCGCCACCTGAGACTGGAAAGCCGCGCCGTCGGCCGCGCATTGCCCGACTTGTCGCTGATCGACCTCACCAAGGATGCGCCCCCGCGCGGGGCCTATCTCTCGCCAAAGCTCATCGGGATGATCGGCGAGACGCTCCAGCGGGGCGAGCAGGCCATGGTGTTCCTGAACCGGCGCGGCTATGCGCCGCTGACGCTCTGCCGCGCCTGCGGGCATCGCTGGCAATGCCCGAATTGCGATGCCTGGCTGGTGGAGCATCGGTTTCGCCGGGCGCTGATCTGCCACCATTGCGGGCATACCGAGCGCCGCCCCATCGCCTGCACGGAATGCGGCGCGGAGGAGAGCCTTACCGCCTGCGGGCCCGGCGTGGAACGCGTGGCCGAGGAACTCGCGTTGGCCTTTCCGGATCATCGCCGCATCGTGCTTTCCAGCGATTTTCCGGGCGGCACCGAGCGGCTGAAGCGGGAATTGCAGGCGGTGGCGGATGGCGAATTCGACCTCGTGATCGGCACACAACTGATCGCGAAGGGCCATAATTTTCCAAAACTCACGCTCGCGGCGGTGGTGGATGCGGATATCGGGCTTGTCTCCAGCGATCCACGCGCCGCCGAGCGCAGCTTCCAGCTTCTCACCCAGGTCACGGGCCGCGCGGGTCGCGGCGAGAAGCCGGGCCGGGGCGTCTTGCAGAGCTACCAGCCGAGACATGCGGTGATCCGCGCGCTGCTCTCGGGCGATGAGGCCTCCTTCTATGCCGCCGAGATCACGAGCCGCGAGGGGGCGGGGCTGCCGCCTTTCGGGCGCCTCGCGGCCATTCTTGTATCCGCGAAGGATCGCTCGGCAGCAGAGGCCCATGCGCGACGCATCGCGGAAGCCGGATTCCGGCTGATGGAGGAGGGGGCGATCCCCTCGATCACGATTCTCGGGCCGGCCGATCCGCCGCTGGCGCTTCTGCGGGGAAAGCACCGCATGCGCCTCATTCTGAAGGCAGCGCGAGCGGTTTCCGTCCAGTCCGCCATCCGCGCGATGCTGGAAAGGGCCGGCCCGGCCCGAGGCGGGGCGCGCGTCGATGTCGATATTGACCCGATGAGTTTTCTCTGAGGCGGAAAATCGCGGCGTCCGGGCCGAAAGTCGGCGGCGATAAGGGGTTGCGCGGGCGTTGAAGATTTGTTAGCGACCGGCTCGGTTGCTGCAGTGCATCCTTGCGGGTGCCTCAGTCGCCAAGTCGTCGACAGATCCCCCTTCTTGGGCACGACGAGCGGCAAATTTCACGCCACTTCCCCTCCTTGGGTGTCGCGTTGGCCCCGCTTGCCGTGTGAAGAAACGAAAGACGTTCGAGCCGTGGCCTCATCGAGCCCCATCGTCTCCGGAATCGCCGGCCGCTATGCCGTCGCGCTGTTCGAGCTTGCGAACGAGGGCAAGGCCCTTGACGCCGTCAGCGCGGATCTCGATCGCTTCCTGGCCATGCTCGACGGGAGCGCGGATCTGGAGCAACTGTGCCGCAACCCGGTCTTCACCTCGGAAGAGCAGGAAAAGGCCATCACGGCCGTGCTCGCCAAGGCCGAGATCGGCGGACTCGCCGCGAATTTCCTGAAACTCGTCGCTTCCAAGCGCCGCCTCTTCCTCGTCCGGGCCATGGTCACGGCCTTCCGCGCGCTGGTTGCGGAAAAGAAGGGCATCGTGAGCGCCGAAGTGACGGTGGCGGCACCGCTGTCGGACAAGAACCGCAAGGCCGTTCTGGACGCGCTCCAGGCCACATCCGGCAAGAGCATCGCGCTCACCGAGCGTGTCGATCCCGCGATCATCGGGGGCCTCGTCGTGAAGATGGGCTCGAAGATGATCGACGCCTCCCTCAAGACCAAATTGAACGCGATGAAAATCGCGATGACGAACGTTTAAAGCGAAAGGCACGCCCCGATGGATATCCGCGCCGCTGAGATCTCCGCGATCCTCAAGGAGCAGATCAAGAATTTCGGCTCTTCGGCCGAGGTGACCGAAGTTGGCCAGGTGCTTTCCGTCGGTGACGGCATTGCGCGCGTCTATGGCCTCGACAAGGTCCAGGCCGGCGAGATGGTCGAGTTCGAGAACGGCATCCGCGGGATGGCGCTCAACCTCGAGACCGACAATGTCGGCATCGTGATCTTCGGTTCCGACCGCGACATCAAGGAAGGCCAGACGGTGAAGCGCACAGGCGCCATCGTGGACGTTCCGGTCGGCAAGGAGCTGCTGGGTCGTGTCGTCGACGCTCTCGGCAACCCGATCGACGGCAAGGGGCCGATCAAGGCCAAGGCCCGCTCCCGCGTGGACGTGAAGGCACCGGGCATCATTCCCCGCAAATCGGTGCATGAGCCGATGGCGACCGGCCTCAAGGCCATCGACGCCCTGATCCCGATCGGCCGCGGCCAGCGCGAGCTGATCATCGGCGACCGCCAGACCGGCAAGACCGCCGTGGCGCTGGACACCATCCTGAACCAGAAGCCGCTCAACGAGGGCGATGACGAGAGCCAGAAGCTCTATTGCGTGTATGTCGCGGTGGGCCAGAAGCGCTCCACCGTCGCGCAGTTCGTGAAGGTGCTCGAGGAGCGCGGCGCGCTGGATTACTCCATCATTGTCGCCGCGACCGCCTCGGATCCGGCGCCAATGCAGTTCCTGGCGCCGTTCTCGGGCTGCGCCATGGGCGAATATTTCCGCGACAACGGCATGCACGCCGTGATCATCTATGACGACCTCTCCAAGCAGGCCGTCGCCTATCGCCAGATGTCGCTGCTGCTGCGACGCCCGCCGGGCCGCGAAGCTTATCCGGGCGACGTCTTCTATCTCCACTCCCGCCTGCTCGAGCGCGCGGCGAAGATGGGTGACGCGGCCGGCAAGGGCTCGCTGACCGCGCTGCCGGTCATTGAGACGCAGGCGAACGACGTGTCGGCCTATATCCCGACCAACGTGATCTCGATCACCGACGGCCAGATCTTCCTCGAGACGGACCTGTTCTTCCAGGGCATCCGCCCGGCGGTGAATGTGGGCCTTTCGGTGTCGCGCGTCGGCTCCGCCGCGCAGACCAAGGCGACCAAGAAGGTCGCGGGCAAGATCAAGGGCGAGCTCGCGCAATATCGCGAGATGGCCGCCTTCGCGCAGTTCGGTTCGGACCTCGACGCGGTGACGCAGCGCCTGCTGAACCGCGGCGCGCGCCTCACCGAGCTGCTGAAGCAGGCGCAGTTCTCGCCGCTGAAGATGGAAGAGCAGGTCTGCGTGATCTATGCCGGCGTGAACGGCTATCTCGACAACCTGCCGATCAATCGCGTGCGTGCCTACGAGGATGGCCTCCTCGGCCTGCTGCGCGGCAGCCATGCCGACCTCCTCGCCGAGATCGGCAAGACGAAGGATCTTTCGGACGCCAACGCGGCCAAGCTGAAGGATATCGTCGTGAACTACACGAAGTCCTTCGCGTAAGCCTCTCCGGCGCGGGGTAACGCCCGCGCCAGCCGCCGGCCAGACGGGAAATCCCATGCCCTCGTTGAAAGACCTTCGCAACCGCATCGCTTCCGTGAAGGCGACGCAGAAGATCACCAAGGCCATGCAGATGGTGGCTGCGGCGAAGCTGCGCCGCGCGCAGATGGCCGCCGAGGCCGCGCGCCCCTATGCGCAGAAGATGGAATCGGTTCTCGCCAATCTCGGCGCGGGCGTTTCGGGCGCGGATGCCCCGAGGCTTCTTGCCGGCACGGGCTCCGATCAGGTCCAGCTGCTGATCGTCTGCACGGCGGAGCGCGGCCTGTGCGGCGCGTTCAATTCATCGATCGTCCGCCTTGCCCGCGAGCATATCAATCGGCTTCAGGCAGCCGGCAAGACAGTGAAGATCCTCTGCGTGGGCCGCAAGGGCTACGACATCCTGAAGCGCCAGTACGAAAAGCAGATCGTCGATCTCATCGAACTGCGCTCGGTGAAGCAGATCGGCTATATGAGTGCCGATGAGATCGGCCAGCGCGTGATGGCGATGTTCGCGCATGGCGAATTCGATGTCGCGACGCTCTTCTACTCGCAGTTCCGATCGGTGATCTCGCAGATCCCGACCGCGCAACGCATCATTCCGGCGGAAATTCCCGCCAGCGCCGCGCCTTCGACCGCGACTTATGAGTATGAGCCGAATGAGGCCGCGATCCTCTCCTCGCTGCTGCCGCGCAACATCTCGGTGCAGGTGTTCCGGGCGTTGCTCGAGAATGCGGCTTCCGAGCAGGGCGCGCGGATGAGCGCGATGGACAATGCTACCCGCAACGCGGGCGAGATGATCAAGAAGCAGACGCAGAAATACAACCGCACGCGTCAGGCGATGATCACGAAGGAACTGATCGAAATCATTTCCGGCGCGGAAGCGCTCTGAGCGGGAGACGAGCATGACCCTGACCCCGATCATGAAAACTTCTGCGGTGGCCGGCGGCGGTCGCAACGGGCGCGTTTCGCTCGAAGGCGGCAAGCTGGTTCTGGGCATGAGCCTGCCGAAGGAACTGGTGCCCGGCGGGCCGGATGGCATGAACCCGGAGCAGCTTTTCGCGATGGGCTGGGCCTCCTGCTATGGTCAGGCGATCATCGTGCTGGCTTCCAAGCATGGCGTGGACGGCCAGCGCGCGAATGTCACCTGCGAGGTGACGCTGAACAAGGATGAAGGCGGCGGCTTCGCGCTGAGCGCGGTGCTGAAATGTTCCATCCCGGGCGCGGAGCCTCACAAGGTGAAGGCGCTCATGGAAGATGCCCACAGCATCTGCCCCTATTCGAAGGCGACGCGCGGCCATGTGCCGGTGACGCTTCAGGTCATCTGATCAGGTTTGGACGAGGAACGGAAAAATGGCGAAGCCGAAGGGTCGTATTTCTCAGGTGATCGGCGCGGTCGTCGATGTGCAGTTCGACGGCCACCTCCCGGAAATTCTCAACGCGCTCGAGACGAAGAACCTCGGCAATCGTCTTGTTCTCGAAGTGGCGCAGCATCTCGGCGAGAACACCGTGCGCTGCATCGCGATGGACTCGACCGAAGGCCTCGTGCGCGGCCAGGACGTGACGGATACCGGTCAGCCGATCCTCGTCCCGGTGGGTGATGCCACGCTCGGCCGCATCATGAACGTGATCGGCGAGCCGGTGGACGAAGCCGGCCCGGTCGTGGGCGAGACTACCCGCGCCATCCACCAGCCGGCTCCCTCCTATTCGGAGCAGTCCACGGAAGCACAGATCCTCGAAACGGGCATCAAGGTCGTGGATCTGCTCGCGCCTTACGCCAAGGGCGGCAAGATCGGCCTGTTCGGCGGCGCCGGCGTGGGCAAGACCGTGCTGATCATGGAACTGATCAACAACGTCGCGAAGGCGCATGGCGGCTATTCGGTCTTCGCCGGTGTGGGCGAGCGCACCCGCGAGGGCAACGACCTCTATCACGAGATGATCGAGTCGAACGTCAACAAGAACCCGAAGGAGCATGGCGGCTCGGCAGCGGGCTCCAAATGCGCGCTGGTCTATGGCCAGATGAACGAGCCGCCGGGCGCGCGCTCGCGCGTCGCGCTGACCGGCCTCACCGTGGCCGAGCATTTCCGTGACCAGGGCCAGGACGTGCTGTTCTTCGTGGACAATATCTTCCGCTTCACGCAGGCCGGCTCGGAAGTGTCGGCGCTCTTGGGCCGCATCCCGTCGGCGGTGGGTTATCAGCCGACGCTCGCGACCGATATGGGCGCGCTGCAGGAGCGCATCACCACCACCACCAAGGGCTCGATCACCTCCGTGCAGGCGATTTACGTGCCGGCGGACGACCTGACCGACCCGGCGCCCGCCACCTCCTTCGCCCATCTCGACGCGACGACCGTGCTCTCGCGCTCGATCGCCGAGAAGGGCATCTACCCGGCGGTGGACCCGCTCGATTCCACCTCGCGCATGCTTTCCCCGGCGATCGTCGGCGAGGAGCATTACAACGTGGCGCGTCAGGTGCAGTCGATCCTCCAGCGCTACAAGTCGCTGCAGGACATCATCGCGATCCTCGGCATGGACGAGCTTTCCGAGCAGGACAAGCTGACCGTGGCCCGCGCCCGCAAGATCGAGCGCTTCCTTTCGCAGCCCTTCCACGTGGCGGAAGTCTTCACCGGCTCGCCCGGCAAGCTCGTGAAGCTCACGGACACGATCAAGGGCTTCAAGGGCCTCGTGGACGGCCAGTACGATCACCTTCCGGAAGCCGCCTTCTACATGGTCGGCACCATCGAGGAAGCGGTCGAGAAGGCGCAGCGGCTCGCGGCCGAGGCGGCGTGACCCATGGCCAGCTTTCCTTTCGAACTTGTCTCCCCGGAGCGGGTTCTCTTCTCGGGTGATGTGAACTCGGTGGTCGTTCCGGCCGCCGAGGGCGATGTCACCGTGCTTGCGAATCACGCGCCGTTCATGTCGGCGTTGCGGCCGGGTATCGTCACGGTCGATGGCGGCAGGCGGCTCTTCGTGCGCGGCGGCTTCCTGGATGTGAATGCTTCGGGCCTCACGCTGCTCGCCGAGCAGGCCGTGCCGGTCGAGGAAATCGATCGCGAGAAGGTCGCCGCCGATATGAAGGCGGCGGAGAATGAACTCCGCGCGGCCTCAACCGACGAGGCCCGCACGCTGGCTTCCGAGAAGATCGCAGCGTTCGCGACCATGATGGGCGCCGTCCGCAGCTGAACGGATGGATCACCGTGACATCCAAGGCCGCCTCGGGGCGGCCTTTGCCGTTTCAGAACCGGATGGTTGCAGAAACGCGCGGCTGGATCGTGAAGCTCTTGAAGCGGTTCGGCTGATAGCTCGAATAGGTGCGGCTGAAGCTGCTGCCAAACGTGAACTCCCGATCCTTCTCCCATTCATAGCCCACGCCCAGCCGGGCGCTCACTGTCCGATCATTGATGCGCGGCAGGAGCGGTGTCTTGTCCTCCAGCGCATAAGCGAAGCCGCCGCCCATGCGCCATGACCACGCTCCGACCTTGTAGGTCAGCGTGCCGTTGATGTTCGCGCGCCATTGATCCTCCGTGCCGTCATTGAGAAGCCGTCGCGCCACGCGGGAGAAGACCAGCAAGCTCCAGGCCTCGCCGAGCGAGAAAGTGCGGCTGATGTTCACGCCGAATTCCGTGCTCGCCCCGTCATGGCGCGAGAAATCATGGCTCAGCGATTTCCTTTGGCTTACCGTGAAGGCGAAGAAATATCCCTGCCAGACCTGGCTCAGCGACGCCGTAGCAATCGCGCGCTGAATACCGGCATTTGCTTCGCGCGCGTAGAATTCCGAGCCGCCGGTGACCGACAGTGTCAGCGCACCGCCCTCCCAGAACGGCCGCCGATGGGCGAGGCCGATTTCCTGCGCGGCGAAGCCATCCCCCTTCGCGCGGGTCGACAACTCGTTCGGGTTGGAGTGCCACCCCGTGCCGAAGCCGAGGCTCAGGGCCCATCCCGCCGGTGGCGGATTGGCTTGCGCCATGGCAGGCGCAGCCATGAGCGCGAAGGCCAGGGTCCACCCGTTCCGCCGCACGCCCGCCTCCCCGGTTCCCTCCGGGAAGGCTTATCGAAAAGGGTGCAGGCCGCAAGGGTGTCATTCTTCCGAGAGCGACATCAGGCTCGCATTGCCCCCGGCCGCCGCGGAATTCACCGAGATGACCTGCTCGGTTGCAAGGCGCAGCAGGTAATTCGGCCCGCCTGCCTTGGGGCCGGTGCCGGAAAGGCCGTGCCCGCCGAAGGGCTGAACGCCCACCACCGCGCCGATCATGTTCCGGTTGATGTAGATGTTGCCGGTCTGGAGCCGGTTCGTGACCTTCTCGATATCGCTGTCGATGCGCGAATGCATGCCGAAGGTCAGGCCATAGCCCGAGGCTTCCACCGCCTCGACCACCGTCATGACATCACCTGCCCTGTATCGCACGACATGCAGCACAGGCCCGAAGATTTCCTCGCCGAGATCCTCGACGCGCCGGAGGCCAAAGATATGGGGAGCGACATAGAGCCCCTGCGGGGCCTCGCCCGCATGGAGCACCTTCGCCTCGCGCTTCATCCTGGCGATATGCGCGTCGAGCCGGTCCTTCGCCTCGGCATCGATCACCGGGCCGATATGGGTGTCGGGGCGGGCGGGATCGCCGAGGCGGAGTTCCTTCGCGGCGCCGATGATCATCTCGATCATCCGATCGGCAACATCCTCCTGCACGCAAAGCAGGCGAAGGGCAGAGCAGCGCTGGCCCGCCGAACGGAAGGCCGAGAGCACCACATCATCCGCCACCTGTTCCGGCAAGGCCGTGGCATCCACGATCATGGCGTTGATGCCGCCCGTTTCCGCGATCAGCGGGACGATCGGGCCTTCCTTCGCGGCGAGCGCGCGATTGATCCGGCGTGCTGTTTCCGTGGAGCCGGTGAAGACCACGCCCGCAATGGCCGGGTGCTCGACGAGAGCCGCGCCGATCGCGCCATCGCCGAGCACGAGATGGAGGGCATCCTTCGGGATGCCGGCTTCGTGCAGCAATTCCACCGCAAGCATGCCGATGAGCGGAGTCTGCTCGGCGGGTTTCGCGACCACCGTGTTGCCGGCCGCCAACGCCGCCGCGACCTGCCCGAGGAAGATCGCCAGCGGGAAATTCCAAGGCGCGATCGCCACGATCACTCCGCGCGGCCGATAGAGCAGGCGATTATCCTCGCCCGTCGGGCCGGGCAGGGCGATCGGTGCACCCATCACGCGCTCCGCCTCATCCGCATAGTAGCGCAGGAAATCGACCGCCTCGCGAATTTCCCCGATGCAATCGTCGAGCGTCTTGCCCGCTTCGCGCTGCAGCAGCGCGACAAGCCGACCCGTCCTCGCTTCGAGCTTGTCAGAGGCGGCGCGCAGCAGCTTCGCGCGGTGGGATGCCTCCGTGCGGCCCCAATGGTGGAAGCCCGCGCGGGCAGCCTCGATGGCCGCGCGCGCATCGGCCGGCATCGCGTTGAACACGCCGCCGATTGGCTTGCCGTCAACCGGCGATTTCGCCTCAACCGCGCCATGCTTCACCGCGCGCCCCGAGATCAGGCTCGTGGCGGAGGCGGGAGCGAAATCGCGCGCCTGGAGCAGCTTTTCGAGCGTTTCCGCGTGGCCGAGTTCATAACCCCGGCTGTTCCTGCGGCCATCGGGGAACAGGGCTTCAGGCCGGGCGAGGCGCTTGTGCCGGGCGCGTTCCGGCGCACCGATCAGCGTGGCTGGGCGCGTCATCAGCTTCGTGACGGGCACGTTGGCATCCGCTGCCTCATTCACGAAGGAGGAATTGGCCCCATTTTCCAGCAGGCGGCGCACGAGATAGGCGAGGAGATCGCGATGCCCGCCCACAGGCGCATAGACGCGGCAGGCCGCATCCGGGCTCTGCGTGAGCAACGCGGAATAGGCCGCCTCGCCCATGCCGTGCAGGCGCTGGAATTCGTAGCCCTCGGCATTGCCGGCCATCGCGCGGATCGTGGCAATGGTCAGGGCATTGTGGGTCGCGAATTGCGGGTAGAGCCGAGGCCGGGCCTCCAGCATCGCCTTGGCGCAGGCGGTGTAGTTGAGGTCGGTCATCGCCTTGCGGGTGAAGACCGGGAAATCCGGCAGGCCGCGCTCCTGCGCGCGCTTCACCTCCGTATCCCAATAGGCGCCCTTCACCAGGCGCACCATGAAGCGGCGACCGGTGGCTTGCGCGAGTTGATCGAGCCAGGCGATGACCGCCCGGCCCCGCTTCTGGTAGGCCTGCACGGCGAGGCCGAGACCATCCCAGCCCGCGAGTTTGGAATCCTGCGCCAGCAGCCGGAAGAGATCGAGCGAGAGTTCCAGGCGGTCCGCCTCTTCCGCGTCGATGGTGAAGTTGAGGTCGAAGCTTCTGGCCTGCTCCGCCAGCGTCACCACGCGCGGGGTGAGCTCGGCCAGCACGGCCTCCCGGTTCGTGGCCTCGTAGCGCGGATGCAAGGCCGAGAGCTTCACGGAAATGCCGGGCCGATTGGGGAGGGCAGCATTGCCGGCCTTCGCGCCGATATGACGGATGGCATCGGCATAGCTCTGGAAATAGCGTTCGGCATCCTCGGCGGTGCGCGCGCCTTCCCCCAGCATGTCGAAGGAATAGCGGTAGCTGCGCGCCGCACCCGAACTCGCGCGGTTCAGCGCCTCATCGATCGTCTGGCCCAGCACGAAATGGTTGCCCATCACACGCATGGCCTGCCGCGCCGCCGTGCGGATGGTGGGCAGCCCGATGCGCTTCGCAAGGCTCGCGAGAATGCCGTCCGGCGTCTCACCCGGCTGAATGATGCGCGCGCCGATGCCCAAGGCCCATGCCGAGGCGTTGATGAGCAGGGCATCCGATTTCGGCTGATGCTCGAGGAAGTTGCCCTGGCCAAGCTTGTCTTCGATCAGCTTGTCGGCCGTGGTTGAATCCGGCACGCGCAGCAGGGCTTCCGCGAGAACCATCAGCGCCAGGCCCTCCTTGGTGGAAAGCGAATATTCCTGCAGGATCTGCTCAATTCCGCCGATTCCGCCCTGTCCGGCGCGGATCGCCCCGATCAGCCGCGTGGCTTCGGCGTCGATCTGGCGCTCGCTGGCAGTCGGCAGGCCGGCTTCCGAGAGCAGGGCCCGGGCGAGCGTTTCGTCCTCCGGCGCGAAGGCGGCGCGGAAAGGCGCGGGGGCGGAGGTCTCGACGGTCTGGGCCATGGGGTCTCCCGAAAATCTCTTCAGTTATGCGAGTTTCACAGCGTAAACGAGCGTTGAGTGTGTTTCCATATTGAAATATGTCTTCAAACAGTGATTCAATGTCGTGATCTTATCGCAGGAGAGTGAAAGTGACAACAGAACTCGATCGCGCGGATCTGAAGATTCTCCGCGCCCTTCAGCGCGACGGGCGCCTCTCCACCGTGGCTCTGGCCGAGACCGTCGGGCTTTCGCCCACTGCCACGACGGAGCGTGTGAAGCGTCTCACGCGGGAAGGATACATCAAGGGTTATCACGCGCATCTCGATCCGGGTATGCTGGATCGTGCCTTGCTGGTCTATGTGGAGGTCACCCTCGACAAGACCACGCCGGATGTTTTCGCCCGCTTTGCGCAGGCTGCGCGCTCCTCGCCGGAAATTCTCGAATGCCATCTGGTGGCCGGCGGGTTCGATTACCTCATCAAGACCCGCGTGAAGGACATGGAGGCCTATCGCCTCCTCCTCACGCAGACGATCCTGACCTTCCCGGGCGTCAAGGAATCGCGTTCCTACGCCGTGATGGAAGAGGTGAAGGCCGATCCGCATCTGCCGATCTGACCGGATCATTCTCAAGCGAAGTGGTTCCGGTTCGCGTGAAGAAAATGCGGGAACAAATGCCGAAACAGCAAACGCCGCCCCGGTGAGGGGGCGGCGCCTGTTCTGGCCGGAGAGGCGGGCCGGCGTTACTCGATCGCCCTGGTCTGCAGTTCTGGCTTGTCGTTGCGCGTCTTCCACAGCGAGTAGAACACGCCGCCCAGGATGAGTGCCAGCGTCACGCCCAGCGAGATCGCGGGGTTCAGCTTGCCGACCATCTCGTTCCAGAAGATCTTCAGGCCGATGAAGACCAGGATCATGGCGAGCGCATATTTGAGGTAGTGGAAGCGATGGACCATGGCCGCGAGCGCGAAATAGAGCGCGCGGAGGCCGAGGATCGCCATGATGTTCGCGGTGTAGACGATGAAGGTGTCAGTGGTGATGGCGAAGATCGCCGGCACCGAGTCGACCGCGAAGATCAGGTCCGCAACATTGATCACGACCAGCGCCAGAAAGAGCGGTGTGGCGAACAGCACGACCTTGCCGGTGGCCGGGTCGGGCTGGCGCACGAAGAACTTCTGGTCATGCAGCTTGTCGGTCACGCGCATGTGCTTGCGCATGAAGCGCACGACGGGGTTCTTCGATACATCGGGATCGCTTTCCGGAACCACGAGCATCTTGATGCCAGTGGCGATGAGAAAGGCGCCGAAGATATAAAGCACCCAGGAATATTGCTGAACGAGGGCCGCACCGAGCGCGATCATCAGGCCGCGGAGGACGATGACGGCCAGAATGCCCCAGACCAGCGCGCGATATTGATACTTCCGTGGAACGGCGAAGAAGCCGAAGATCATCGAAATGACGAAGACGTTGTCGATGGACAGCGCTTTCTCGATGAAGAATCCCGTGAAATAGGCGATGCCGGCATGCGTGCCGTCTTCGGTCACCAGGCGGCCGGTTTCGTAGGCCCACCAGATATAGGCACCGAAGGCCATGGCGAAAGCGATGTAGAAGGCCGACAGCCAGAGGCTTTCGGACACGCCCATCTCCTTGTCATCCTTGTGCCAGATGCCAAGATCGAAGGCGAGCAGAGCGATGATGATGGCAAGAAAGCCAAGCCACATCCAGACAGGCTTCCCGAGGAAGCCGCTCATCAAGAGTTCCATGTTGATTACCAGTTTGAGCCCGGAGAAACAAAAGTTCTCGGTTCCGACATCGCACGGGTCTTTACCCGCGCCAGAGGGGCCCGGCACCGTGAGCGACAAATTGGCGCAACCGGAGCTGACGTCAAGTGTCTTATCGAAAAATTTGCTGCACCAGCGAAACAAAGTTGAAGCCTGATTGATTTTGCCCGCGCTCTTGCCCAAAGCAGGGCAGCTCTTGTTCCAGAGGATCGGATGGGCGATTCACTGCTTTCCGGGCCGGGCGATTACGATAGGGTCCGCGCGCGGTTTCGCTGGCCGGCGCTGGATCGGCTGAACATTGCGCGGGTCTGTTGCGATGCTTGGGCTGAAAGTGATCCGGGCCGCGCGGCCATCATCGAGGTTGAGCCGGATTTCGCCCTTTCGACGCTCACCTATGGCGCATTGCGGCGGCAAGCCGAGAATCTGGCCGCTTCCTTCGCGCGGGCCGGGCTCGGCCCGGGTGATCGCATCGCGATCTTCCTGCCGCAGGGGCGCTTCGTGCCCATCGCGCATATGGCGATCTACAAGCTGGGCGCGATCGCCGTGCCGCTGGCTGTTCTGTTCGGGCCCGAAGCCATCACCTACCGGGCGGCAGATGCCGGCGCGCGCCTTATCGTGACGGATCGCGCCGGCGCGGCCCGCCTCGCGGCGCTTCGCTCGGATATGCCGGCGGTCGAGACCATTCTTTCCATGGATGGCGAGGCGGATGGCGCGGTCTCGCTCGCGCGCTTCACGGAAGGGGCACCCGAAGGCTTCCCCACCCGCGAAACGCATGCCGACGACCCCGCCCTGATGATCTACACTTCCGGCACGACGGGGCATCCGAAGGGGGCGCTTCATGCGCATCGGGTGCTGATCGGTCACCTGCCGGGCGTCGAGATGCACCATGATTTCCTGCCGCAGCCCGGTGACCGGCTCTGGACGCCGGGCGACTGGGCCTGGGCCGGCGGATCGCTCAACGTTTTGCTGCCGGGCCTTTATTTCGGCGTGCCGGTGGTCGCCTGGGCCTTCCAGAAATTCGATCCCGAAGCCGCCTTTGCGATGATGGAACGCGCGGGCGTGCGCAATGCCTTCATCCCGCCCACGGGCCTCAGGATGATGCGCAGCGTGGAAAAACCGCTCGAACGATTTGGCCTCGCTCTCCGAACGCTCGCTTCGGGCGGGGAATCGCTTGGCACGCCGACTTTCGATTGGGGGCGGGAGGTGCTGAAGCTCCCGATCAACGAGTTCTACGGCCAGACCGAATGCAATCTTGTGCTCTCGGCCTCACGCGCCATGGGCGTGATGCGTCCCGGCATGATCGGCAAGCCCGTTCCGGGCCATGTGGTGGCGGTCATCCGCGAGGATGGCTCGCCCTGCGACCCCGAGGAGCCGGGACAGGTGGCGATCCGCCGGCCCGATCCGGTGATGTTCCTCGGCTACTGGAACAAGCCGGAAGCAACGAAGGAAAAGTTCATCGGCGACTGGATGACCACTGGCGATCGCGGTTTCTGCGATGCCGATGGCTATGTCGGCTTTTTCGGCCGCGATGACGATGTCATCACCTCGGCGGGCTATCGCATCGGGCCGGTGGAGATCGAGGATTGCCTTATCAAGCACCCGGCGGTGGCGCTCGCGGCCGTGGTGGGCAAGCCGGACCCTCTGCGCACGGAGATCGTCACGGCCTTCCTCGTGCTGAGGCCGGGGCAACAACCGAGCCCGGCGCTGGCCGATGACATCCGGGCACATGTGCGCAAGCGGCTCTCCGCGCATGAATATCCGCGCGAGATCCATTTCATCGACGAGATGCCGCTGACGACAACGGGCAAGGTGATCCGCCGCATCCTGCGCGACCGGCTTGCCTCAGCGGCCTGAGGGATTGGTCAGCGCCTTCCAGAAACCTTCGATGGTCTGGCGCACCTCGCCCTGCGCGATGACGACCAGCCGCGTGCGCCGGTCACGCGAGGGCCAGCGCGCGAGGCGCAGGGGCGGATCGGCCACGGATTGCACGGCATGGATGAGCATGGGCCGTTCGGGGTCATCTGCCATGGCGACGAGACCCTTGAGACGCAGGAGCTTTGGCCCCAGCATCAGGCGCATCGCCTCGCGGAAGACCGTGAGCTGCCCCTCGCTGACCGTCTGGGGCGAGACCAGCGCGAAGGCCTCGATCTCCGCTCCGTGCCGGTTGGGGTCATGCCCCGAAACATGGTCCGCTCCATGGCTCACACCTCTGTTCTCGCCGAGCCAGGCGACGAGATCGGCATCCTCCAGCCTTTCCGGGCGGAAGCGGAGGGTGGAAAGCGCCTCGGGTCGAAGGGCGGCTTTCGCTTCAAGCCATGGTGCGAAGGGGTTCAGCGCCTGCGCCGCCGCCATGGTCGCCGCCTGCGCTTCCGGCGTGGTGATGTCCGTTTTCGAAAGGATCAGCGCATCGGCAAGCGCCACCTGCCGCCGTGCCTCTGCATGGGCGCGAAGCGTCTCCGCGCCATGCACGGCGTCAACGAGCGTGAGCACGGAAGCGATGCGGAAGCGCTTCGAAAGATAGGGGTGCTGCAACACGGCCTGCAGGATCGGAAGCGGGTCGGCGAGGCCGGTCGTCTCGATCACCGCGCGGCGGAAGAAGCGGATACGATCATTGTCGCGGCGGCGGAGCAGATCCTCCAGGGTCGCCACGAGATCACCCCGGATGGTGCAGCAGAGGCAGCCCGCTGCCATCAGCAGCATGTCGCCCTGCGCTTCCTCGATCAGCAGGTGATCCAGACCGACAGCGCCGAATTCATTGATGATCACGAGGGTATCGGCGAAGGCCGGGTCCTTCAGCCAGACATTGAGGTGCGTGGTCTTGCCGGCACCAAGGAAGCCCGTGAGGATGGTGAGAGGGATGGGCTCCAGAGGATCGCGCGCGCTCACGGGTTTTTCGTCCTCATGGCTGCCTCGTGCCGAGGCGGATCTCGGCCGCGAGCGCCACGAGGATCAAGGCCACGCCGATGGCCTGCACGGGCGCAAGAACCTCGCCAAGGAACAGGCCGGCCATGGCGATGGCCATAACCGGCTCGAACAGGAACAGCAGCCCCGCGCGGTCGGCGCTGATTCTCTGCGCGGCCACCAGTTGCAGCCAATAGGCCAACGCATAGGCACCCATGGCCAGCGCCACAGCGACCGGAGCGATGCCGAGCGCGACGGTCGGGTTCGCCAGCCCGCCCTGCAGCCAAGCGAACAGGAAGGCGAGAGGCCCCATGAAGACCTGCGTCCAGAAGGCGTGCCGGAGGGGCGCATTCGGCACGTGGCTCGCGGTGATGAACAGGTAGGCACAGGCAAAGGCCCCACCCAGCGCGAACAGCATCCCCTTCAGCGACAACCCCGCGAGGGATGGCCCCACAGCGGTCACGAGGCCTGCGAAGGCCACGACGAACACGCCCATCTGCACCCGCGAGATGCGCCGGCCCTCAATGCGGGAGGCGAGCAGGATCACGAAGAGCGGGAACATGTAGAACAGCACCACGGCCATGGGCACCGGCAGGTGATCGACCGAGGAGAGATAGAAGATCGCCGTCAGGCTCGCGCTGATCGAGAGGCGCAGGGTGGGGCCGACTGCGCCGGGCAGGAGTCGCAGGCGCTCACGGGCGAAAAAGGCGATGATCGCGAGAAGCGGCAGGAACCACACCGCCCGCCAGGCGACGAGATCCGCACCCGGCATGCCCGCTTGCGAGGCCACGCGCGCGGCTGGAACATTCGCGCCATAGAGCGCTGCACTGATGAGCGCGAGGCCGGTGCCGATGCGGAGCGCGCGTCCGGAACCCTTGAAAACGGTCGATTCAGTCACGGCTGGCGGCCGACATTGGCCGGGCGCTGCCGGGCTGGAGCCTGTGCCGTGGCCTTCGGTGGCTGCCTCCTGGCGTCAGCCTTGGCATCGGCCTTGGCCTTGGGATTGGCCTTGGATTTGGCTTTGGATTTGGCCTTGGGCCGTGGCGCGAGCTTCTTCCTTTCCGCCGTGGGAGCCACGACCGCCGGGCGAGTTTTGGCCGGCGAGATCGCCGCCTGCGCGGTGATCGCCCCGGGAAGCTGGAGTGGCGCGCCCGAGGCGCGCGGTTGTTGCGGTGCGAAGGCGGTTACCTGCGGCCGCCCCGCCGGAACACCCGGCCGGCGCGCCACGGCGGTGCTGCCGGGCGCGCGGCCGAGATAGACCGGGATCGGCTCGAAGGCCGCGCGCGGCCCGAGCTGGATCGAGTTGCCCGAGCGCGAACCAACGGCCATGGACTCGGAGGGCGCGCGCTGCGTCATCACCAGCGCGCTGGGGTTATCGACATGGGCCTGCACGATGGCAGCACCGGTATCCTCGGCTTCGCTCGCAGGGGCAGCACCCCTTCGGCAGATCTCCTGCCGGCGGTTGGGAGCGGTTGTTTCGAAGCTGGCGGTGAGCGTTTCGAGCGTGCGCCCGTTGGTCGCGCCCCAGCCGCGACCGGAATTGAAGCCGGCATCGAGCATTTGCGCCGCCTTCAGCGTGCGATCCGCGCCATTCGAGGCGCCGAGAACCACGGCGATGAGCGTGCGGCCATTGCGCTGCGCCGCGCCCACGAGGTTGAAGCCCGAGGCGCAGATGAAGCCGGTCTTCATGCCCATCGCGCCGGAATAACGGCCCATCAGGCCATTGGTGTTGTTGTAGATTCGATTGCCGAGTTTCAGCGCGCCGATGCCCCAGAGATCGTTGTGTTCGGGGAATTCCGTCAGCAGCGCGCGGGCCAGAACGGCGAGGTCCCGGGCGCTGGAATATTGCCGGTCATCCTCCCAGCCATGCGGGTTCACCCAGTTGCTTTCGCGCATGCCGATGCGTCGCGCCTCGCGGTTCATCATTGCCGAGAAATTCTCGACAGAGCCGGCCACGCCCTCCGCGACGACCACCGCGATGTCATTCGCGGATTTCACCATCAGGAATTTCAGCGCGTTCTCGAGCGTCACTTCCTGGCCCGGCTTCACGCCGATCTTGGAAGGGCGCTGCCTGGAAGCGAGCGGGGAGACAACAAGCGGGGTGTCGAGCGTGATGGCGCCGGTCTTCACCGCGCGCAGGGCCACATAGGCCGTCATCAGCTTGGTGGTGGAGGCCGGGTGCCAGGGTCGCGTGGCGCTGTTCGCCTCGATCACCTCGCCGGAATCGGCATCGACCACGAGGGTCGGGACCATCGGGTTCTGCGCCTGGGCCGCGGCGGACATCAATCCGAAAGCGAGAATCGCAGGCCCAAGGCCAAGGCGCGCGTAACGGGGAACAGAACAGACCGACATGATGCGACAACAAGACCCTGTGCGAAAAAGAGCCGGCGAAGGGCTCTCACGAGGCGCTTTAAGGCGGAACAAATCACTCCTTTCGACTTATAGGCCCAATTTCGGTTCGCGAACAGCGAGGAAACCGTGCAAAAGGCTTTCTGCTCACGAGAATATGGCGTTCCTCGGGCGGCTGTGCTTAAAGATGAGGCGGGATTGGTATACCAAGAATCATCATGTCGGGTTACCTGGCTGGAACAGGCGCGCGGAGCGACGCGCCGACAAGAACGCTCTGGAGGAATTCGCGCATGAGTGCTGCCATCATCGGCTGGGCCCACACGAGCTTCGGCAAGAAGGAAGAGAGCCTTGAGGAACTGATCGTCACCGTCGCACGCGAGGCGCTGGCCCATGCGGGGCTCGCGGCCGAGCAGGTCGACGAAATCTATCTCGGACATTTCAACGCGGGCTTCTCGCCACAGGATTTCACCGCCTCGCTGGTCCTCCAGGCGGACCCGGCCTTGCGCTTCAAGCCGACGACGCGTGTCGAGAATGCCTGCGCCACCGGGTCGGCTGCGGTGCACCAGGCGGCGAAGGCAATTGCCGCGAAGGCCGCGAAGGTGACGCTTGTGGTGGGCGTCGAGCAGATGACGCGCACGCCCGGCCCGGAAATCGGCGCGAACCTGCTCAAGGCCTCCTACCTGCCGGAAGATGGCGATACGCCCGCGGGTTTCGCCGGCGTGTTCGGCAGAATCGCCAGCGGCTATTTCCAGCGCCATGGCGACCAATCGGATGCGCTGGCGAAGATCGCCGCCAAGAACCACAGGAACGGCGTTTCGAACCCCTATGCGCAGATGCGGAAGGACCTTGGCTTCGAATTCTGCCGCACCGAAAGCGACAGGAACCCCTTCGTGGCGGGGCCGCTGAAGCGCACGGATTGCTCACTTGTCTCGGATGGCGCGGCGGCCCTGGTGATCGCCGATGTGGAAACCGCCATGCAGGCCAAGCGCGCCGTGATGCTGCGCAGCCTCGCCCATGCGCAGGATTTCCTGCCCATGTCCAGGCGCGACATTCTCGCCTTCGAGGGCTGCGCGATTGCCTGGAAGCAGGCTCTGGGACAGGCGAGGCTCACGCTGGACGATCTCTCCTTTGTCGAGACCCATGATTGTTTCACCATTGCCGAGCTCATCGAATACGAGGCGATGGGCCTCACCAAGCCCGGCGAGGGGAGCCGTGCCATTCTCGAAGGGTGGACCGAGAAGACCGGCAGGCTGCCGGTCAATCCTTCCGGCGGGTTGAAGGCCAAGGGCCATCCCATCGGCGCGACAGGTGTTTCCATGCACGCGCTGACGGCGATGCAGCTCTGCGGCGAGGCGGGCGACATGCAGATCGCTGATGCGAAGCTCGGCGGGATCTTCAACATGGGTGGTGCTGCGGTTGCGAATTACGTCTCGATTCTCGAACGCATCCGCTGACATTTCCGCATGAAGACAAGCGCCTTTTCGCTGGCGCGGCGGCGCGCGGTGTTTGCCGCCGCCTCGACCGGCTACATCCTCAGCCAGTTCTATCGGTCCTTCCTCACGGTGGTGGTGGATGATCTCACGCGGGATCTCGCCATCGGCCCGAAGGAGTTCGGGGCGCTGGGGGCCGCCTGGTTCTTCGCCTTCGCGGCCTTGCAGATCCCGGTCGGGATCTGGCTCGACCGATATGGCCCGCGCCGCACGACCGTGGTGATGATGGCGCTGGCGGTGCTGGGGGCCGTGCTCTTCTCGCAGGCCACGAGCTTCTGGACGGCCGCGACCGGCATGGCGCTGATCGGTGCCGGCTGCGCGCCGATCCTCATGGGCGCGCTCTACTTCTTCGGCCGCACCGAAGAGCCGGGGCGTTTTGCGGCCCTGGCCTCGGTTTTCCTCGGCGTGGGCCTGCTGGGCGGGCTGCTCGCGGCGGCGCCGCTTGCCTATGCCGTCTCGCTCATCGGCTGGCGTATGGCCTTCCTGCTGATGGCGGGCGTGACCCTGGCCTCGCTGCTGCTGATCGCCTTCGTGATGCGTGATCCGCCGACTGCGGAACAACCGGCCGAGGGCGGGTCGATGGTCGAGGCGTTCCTTGCCCTGCTGAAATCGCCGGGCATGATCCCGATCCTCGCGATGAGTCTCGTCGCCACCGGTCCGGTCTGGACCGAGCGCTCGCTCTGGGTCGGCCCGTTCTTCGGCGAGGCCCATGGGCTCGAACCGCTCGCGCGCAGCCAGATCGCGTTGGCCATGGGCGCGGGCATGACCCTCTGCGCCCTTCTCGCCGGGCCGATTGCCGGAAAACTCGGCCAGCCGAAACATGTCTCCCTGACCGGAACATTGGTCGCGGCCAGCGGCTTCATGGCGCTCGCGCTCTGGCCCCTGGCGCCCTTGCCCCTGGCCATCCTCTTCACGATCCAGATCGGACTTTTCGGTGCGACCTATGCGGTGATGGTCGGCCACGCCCGTCTCTTCATGCCGGCTGAGGTGCTGGGGCGCGGCATCACGCTCGTGAATTTCATCAACATCCTCGGCACTGGGCTGATGCAATATGCCTCCGGCGCGATGGTCGCGCATTGGAAGGCCCAGGGCCTTGCGGCACCGGCGGTCTATTCCAATCTGCATCTGATGTTCGGGGTGCTGATGCTGGCCGGCGCGCTGTTCTACAGCTTCGCGCCGGCAAGGCCGAAGGTATGAGGCTCAGCCCTCGCCGGTTTCGCGGCGACTGAAGAGCAGCTTGTCGATGCGGCGGCCATCCATGTCGACGATCTAGACACGCCAGGCGCCGAATTCCGCGACGTCGCCTTCGCGCGGGATGCGGCCGAAAATCTCCAGCGCCAGCCCCGCAACCGTATGGAAGCGCGCATCCGAAGGCACGGCGATGCCAAGCTCGGATTCGAGCGTGCTGATCTCGGTCCGGCCGTCCACCAGCGAGCTGCCATCCGCCCGCTCGATGATCTGGCGGGTCTCGACCTCGTGCTCCTCCGGAATGTCGCCGGTGATGGCGTCGAGAACATCGGTGAGCGTCACCACACCCTCGAATGTGCCGAATTCGTCGAGCACGAAGGCGAAATGGTTGCGCTTCTCGCGGAAGAGCTCGATCACATCGAGCACCGAGGAGGTATCCGGCACGAAAACCGGCTCGCGCAGGGCTCCCTCGATATCGAAGGGCTTGCCTTCGAGAAGCTGGTCCAGCAGGTCCTTCTTGTGCACGAAGCCGAGCGGCTCATCGATGGAATTGCCCTTTGCGATGACCACGCGGCTATAGGGGCACTGCCGCAATTCGGCTCGCGCCACCTTGGGATCATCCGCCACATCGATCCAGTAGACGGCGGAGCGGCGGGTCATGATCTGCGTCACCGGGCGGTCGGCAAGGCCGATCACCTCCTGCACCATCGCCTGCTCGGCGGGGTCGATGATGCCGGATTGCGTGCCCTCCTCGAGCATCGTCTCGACTTCCTCTTCCGTCACCCGGCTGTCACGTTCCTGCCGGATGCGAAAGGTGCGCAGGATGAGGGCGGTCGAGGCCGAGAGCAGCTGCACGAAGGGGCGCGTCAGCGTCGCGACGAAGCCGAGCGGGCGCGCAACGCGGGCCGCGATCGCTTCGGGATGGGCCAGCGCGATGCGCTTCGGAACGAGTTCCCCCAGAACAATCGAAAGGAAGGTGATGCCCAGGATGACGATGCCGTAGCCGATCGGCTCGGCGTAGGCGGCGATCACCGGAGCTTCAGAAAGCGCATCGCCGAGCTTCTGGCCGAGCGTCACGGTGCCGAAGGCGCCCGAGACGATGCCGACGAGCGTGATGCCGATCTGGACCGAAGAGAGGAAGCGCGACGGCTCCTGCGCGAGTTCGGCGGCTTTCCGTGCGCCGGTATCTCCCGCTTCCGCCATGGCTTCGAGGCGAGCCTTGCGCGCGGAAACGATCGCCATCTCCGACATGGAGAAGAAGCCGTTCAGCAGCGTGAGGCCCAGAACGACCAGAATTTCGAAGAGTAGCATTGGCTCGAAGGGTTGCGATTGCGCCCGGGTTGGAACCCGGATCATGCCTGTTCTTCACCATGAAGACGGCGAAAAGTCCAGTCCGTAAGGCTTTTCATGCCTCCGCGCTGGCCCGCGCCACCACGGCGAGGGCGTGCAGGCCGCTGCCGAATTCCGCTGCAAGGAGCGCGTTCACCAGGCGGTGGCGTTCCACGCGGGAAAGGCCGTCGAAAGCTGCCGCGCGAATGATGACGCGATAATGGGTTTCCCCACCCTCGCGCCAGCCCGAATGGCCGTGATGCTGGTGGCTCTCGTCGATCACCTCGAGCGCGATCGGCTCCAGGCTCGACAGAAGGGTGCGGATACGATCCTGCCTGTTCATGGGGCGCATGTAGCGCGGCGGGCCGTGCGGGATCAAGCAGGCTTGCCATGCACGCAAGATAATGTCTCGGTTTGAAATTCAGCCGGGCCGATGGATGGCATCGTCTCTCTCGCATCCCCTGTCATGGCAGGCTCGGGACCTCACAGTTTTCCTGCGAATGCCATTCGGGAGAAGTGAACCCTGAGCCGGATCCGTGTTGAAGATCTCGGGCTTGCGATATCTCGCCGGTGCCCCCTCGACAGCCTTGATGGAGAAGGCCGTGTCGAGCGTGATCGAGAGCGTCCAGGCCAGAACCTTCCGGCGGAACCGTTCGATCGCCGCTGCGAGTCTTCCCGCAATTACAAGCCATTGCGTGACGGCCAAGGGATCGACAAAGCCACTCGCCAGCGGATTGTGCGTTGTGTCCATTGCCCCTTTGCCCGGCAGGCGACGCCTTCATCGCCGGGAGGGGGAGCTGGTTGGGCCGCGTCGGTCAGCGCGCAGCCGGGCTGATGCCTCCGTCGAGCTGCACGACCACAGGGGGACGGGACCGGCCGCCGCCTGCCTCAAGCAGCGGGCCGGGATATTCGACGGCGCCGCTTTGAAATGGTAATGACGGCTCGTGAACCGGAATGGCGGCGGGGCACGGAGGTTTTTTCACATGAGCGCAAGATCATCTCTGCTATCGCTCTGCGGTGGCGCATGGATCAGGGTCGCCGTGATCATCCTGTTCTCGTGGACTTCGGTCGTTTACCCGGTCCTCGCGGAAACCCCGCAGGCGACCGCGGCGGGCGAGACGACCACGGCAGGCGCGCGCGGGGCCGAACCTGCCGAGCCGGCGAAACCGGCTTTCAGCATCGGCGATCTCGAATATCTGCTGGCTCCGATCGCCCTGTTTCCCGATCCGCTATTGGCGCTCACATTGCAGGCCGCCACATTTCCAAAGCAGGTTGATGAAGCCGATCTATGGATTGTGAACAATCCGAAGGCTGTGCAGCGGCGGGACTTCACGGTGATCGACGCCAAGGACTGGGACCCGTCCGTCCAGGCGCTGTCTCGGTTCGCTGAAATCATCGAGCTTCTTGCCCGCAACCTTGACTGGTCGCAGTCGGTTGGCATGGCCTTCGCCCTGCAGCCGGAGGACGTGGCGGCGACGATCCAGTTGCTGCGCGCCAAGGCCAGAGATCTTGGTAACCTCCAAACCACACCGCAGCAGGTTGTCACGGTTCGCGAGGAGAACAACCAGCGGATCATCTACATCGCGCCGGCCGATCCGGTGCGCATCTATGTGCCGTTCTACGATCCGGCCGCCGTGTTCGTTTCGCCCGTGGCCGTAGCGCTTGCTTTCGGTGTGGGGGTGCTGGTCGGATCGAGCTGGAACAATCGCTGGGGCTGGAACAACCGCCGATGGAACTCGGTTTGGGTCTACCGGCCCGTATGGCATCCACCGCCGCCGAACTGGCGCCCTGGCCCCGGCCGTCCGGGCGTTCGTCCGCCGGTCGCCTGGCGTCCCGACCGCCCCGGCGAACGCCCGCCTTTGCCGAACCGGCCCGATCGGCCTAACCGTCCGGACAGGCCCAACCTGCGGCCTGAGAGGCCAGCAACGCGCCCGCAGCGTCCCGAGACCCGGCCGAACCGGCCAGTCCGTCCGGAAATTCGCCCGGAGCGGCCAACAGCGCGGCCTGAGCGGCCCGCAACGCGCCCGCAGCGTCCCGAGACCCGCCCGAGCCGTCCAGCCCGTCCGGAAATTCGCCCGAACCGGCCAACAGCGCGGCCTGAGAGGCCAGCAACGCGCCCGCAGCGTCCCGAGACCCGGCCTGGGCGCCCTGCAGCCCGGCCGCAGCAGCGTCCGGCCGCACGTCCGCAGCAGCGTCCTCCCACGCGGCCTCAGCCTCTCGACCGGACAAGGTCTTAGCCCATGGCTTGAACAACAAAGGCTCTTTACGCGGCACGGTCCCGTCCTTTTGTGGTGGTGTCGCTCGATAGAGCCATCATCCCGGCGGCGCGCCCTCAACAGCGCCTGAGCAAGGCGGGCTGATGGTGGTGGCCATTGATCGATCTTGGGGCATTGATCGATCTTGGGGCATTGATCGATCTTGGGGCAAGATTCGGGTTTGCGAGAACCAGGCGAATCTGAGGACCACCAGTGACCGACGAGAGGGTGAACCTGCGCACGCTTGTGGAGAAGACCCCTGACGCCGATATCCTGCGCGAGGCGATCGCCTTCGCCGCCGAGCGGCTGATGATCTGGAGGTCGGCGCGCTGACCGGCGCGGCGCATGGCCGACCAGGTGCTGACCGCCTCGCGGCAGCATTGGGCCATGCCCGAAAGCGGTCGGGGCTCGGAAGCTGTTCCACGCATCGGGTCAGCGCCAAAGTCTGCTCGAACGCCCTTGTGATCAAGCGCAGTCGGGCAGTGCTTTGAACCCCGTTTGCATCCGGCTGAGACAAGAGCCCTTGGCTGAGATGATGGCAGGGGTCAGAGCAACCTTCACCCGCTCCAGTTTCTTCCCGAAACAATCAGGCATGAAACCAGGCTGCCCTTGCAGCCTTTCTCATTGGCCGGGCCTCGTTCGCACGCCTCAATGCGCGAGGATCTTCGAGAGGAAGACCTGAGCGCGTGCGCTGCGCGGCGTGCCGAAGAACTCGTCCTTGGGGCGATCCTCGATGATCTCGCCCTTGTCCATGAAGATCACGCGATGGGCGACCTTGCGGGCGAAGCCCATCTCGTGCGTCACGACCATCATGGTCATGCCCTCGCGGGCGAGTTCCACCATCACGTCCAGCACTTCGGTGATCATCTCGGGGTCGAGCGCCGAGGTCGGCTCGTCGAAGAGCATGGCGATCGGGTCCATGGAGAGCGCGCGCGCGATCGCCACGCGCTGCTGCTGGCC
>JADCCH010000323.1 GCA_020252865.1 Methylobacterium sp. | reverse complement strand
CTATTTCAACGGTCCGCGCGCCCGCGCGAGCCATGTACACGGCAAGCCGGCGTAATGGAAGGTTCGATTCTCATGGAGAACAAGGCCAATTACGCGATCGTGGGTCTCTTCACCCTGGCGGTGCTGGCCGGAATTTTCGGCTTCGTCTTCTGGTTCACCCGCGCCTCCGAGAATTCTGATCGCAGGGTTTATCGCGTTGTATTCATGGGCTCCGTTTCGGGGCTTTCCGCCGGTTCCGCGGTCCGTTTCAATGGCTTGCGCGTCGGCGAGGTGACGGCAGTGAGCATCCTCCCCGGCGATCCGAGCCGCGTGGTCGCGCAGATCGCCGTCAACCCCACGACGCCCATCAAGACCGACACCAGGGCCCGGCTGGAAACGCAGGGCCTGACCGGTGTTGCCAACATCCAGCTCTCGGGCGGGGCCGGGAACATGCCCGATCTCGTTCCGCTTGATGCGGGTGCGCCGCCGACCATCTTCGCCGATCGCTCCGATTACCAGGATGTTCTGGAAACCATCCAGCGCGTGTCCGGCAGGCTTGATTCGGTGCTGACTCGTGCCGATTCGATCATGGCGCAGGGGGAGGGATCGGTGATCGCCACTTTGCGGAACATCGAGGCCTTCTCGAATGAACTCGGCAAGAATGCCTCGGGCGTGGGAGCGTTCCTGGCGAATGTTGGAGAGATGAGCCAGAAGATCGGTTCGCTCGCGGGGCGCATCGAGCGCTTCGTGGATGAGGCGGAAACGCTGACCCGCGGTATCGACGCGAAGAGCATCAATCAGGCGGTCCGCAACGTGACCGAATTCACCGACACGCTGGCCCAGAACCGCAATATCGTGGCGATGCTGCTGACCGATGCCGGGCAGTTGGCCCGCCAGCTTCAGGGCAGCGCCACGAGGCTTGATTCAACGCTGGAGGAAGTAGGGCGGCTTGTGCGCGGCATCGACCCCGAAAAGATCAACCGCACGCTGGATGGCGCCGAGAAATTCGCATCCGCCCTCGGCCGCAATGCGGCGGATGTCGATCGCATGGTCCGCGACATCACCGCGAAGCGCGACACGGTCACCCGCGCGATCGACCGGCTGGACAATGTGATGGCCGGGGCCGAAAGCTTTTTCGGCGGAGGGCAGGATGGCGCGACTGCGGGCCTGATCAAGGAACTGACCGATGCCGCCAAATCCATCCAGACGCTCGCGGGCAATCTCGATACCCGCAGCCGGGAGCTTTCGAGCGGCCTTTCGCGCTTCACCGGGCCGGGGTTGCGCGATTTCGAGGCGCTGGCGGCGGATACCCGGAAGGCCGTGAACGATCTTTCGCGCGCAGTGCGGTCGCTTGAGCGCAATCCATCGCAATTGCTCTTCGGCGGGCAATCCAATATTCCCGAATATCGTCGGTAAGAGAGAGGGCGCGTGGGCGATTCCACCGGGTTGAAGGCAACGGTCAAGCGGCAAGCGCGCGCATGCAAGGCTGCTGTCTCGTCGCGCCTCATGGCGATGGCGCTGGCCGGGTTTCTGGCGGGTTGTGCGGGTTCTGCGCCACCGCCGACCTTTGATCTCGCGGCTCCGCGCGACAATCTGGACGCTCGTCCGGGCCGGGGGCTGGTCGTGGTGGCCGAGCCTTCCGCGCTCGCGGCGATCGACACCAACCGCATCACCGTCATGACGCGCGGCGGCGGGCTCGCCTACCTTGGCGATGCCCAATGGTCGGATCGCCTGCCAAGACTCGTGCAGGTGCGCCTGATCCAGACCTTCGAGAATGCCAATCGGCTCACCACGATCGGCCGTCCGGGCGATCGTCTGTTGCCTGTGGCGCAGCTCAATTCGGAAATCCGCCGCTTCGGAATCGATGAAGCCACCGGCGAGGCCGTGATCGAGATGAGCGTGAGGATCGTGCAGGACAGCACCGGCCGCATCCTGGCCGGCAAGATCTTCACGCGCTCGGTTCCGGCGGATGGTGCCAGTGGACCGGTTGCGGCCGCCGCGCTTGATCTCGCGATGCAGGAGTTGCTGCGCGATATTGTGGGCTGGACCTCCGCGCGCATCTGAATTCTCGCACGAAAAAGGCGGCCTGTGAGCCGCCTTCGCGCTTACCCGGGTTTGTCGGGACCGCTCAGTCGAAGCGGCCCGCGGCATGGGCGAGCATGGTGTAGACCTTGCCGGTATCCGAGGTGAGATAGGTCCGGGCAACCAGCGATTCCCGGTCGTCGCCCGCGACCTCCGCGAGCAGGCGCTCGAACTGGTCGACATAGGTATCGACCGTCCGCTTGAACTCGGCATCGCGGCGGTAGCGACGGCGGATGTCGTCATACGTCTCCTGCCCCTGGAGCGTATAGAGCTTGCGGGTGAAGACATTGCGCTCGCCGCGGCGATAGCGATCCCACAGCTCGATGGCGGCCGCATGATCGATCATCCGGGTGATATCGACCGACAGGCTGTCAAGCGATTCGATCCGACGGGCCGAACCGGCCTCGGTGGGGCGCGCCACCCGCGACGGGGGCGTGGGCTCCTCATCCGAGGCGCGTTCCAGCAGGCCCGAAAGCCACGATCCGCCACCCGATGCCCCCCGTGGTGGGGCTGGAGAGGGAGCGCGCGCCGGCGGATTTGCCGGGCGCGGCGCGGGATCCAAGGTCGGGCGGGCCGGGGCACGCGGCGGCTCCGGTTCCATGCGACGCGGCTCGCACACATCCAGTGCGGGGGCGGAGCGGGAGACGATGTCGTTGAGTTCCGAGAGGGCACGCAACTGGTCTCCCACCACGCGCTTCAGGTTCTGGCTCGCCTCGCGCGCCTCGCGGGGGATTTCGAGGCCGCCCGTCGCCAGTGCCGCGCGCGTGGCCTCGAGATCCGCGAGGATGTCGCGCGTGGCCTGGCGCAGGTCGCCGGCCGTTGCCAGGAAGCCCTGCACGCTGTTTTGCAGCAGCGCGGTCATTTCAGTATTGGCCTGGTCGTAGGCCTGGCGCAGCGCCGCGGCGGTACGCTCGCGTTCCTTGCCGGTTTCGAGCCGGATGCGTTCATATTGCGAGCCGATGGCCTGCGCCGCCGTCTCGGCGCTCTGGTGCACGAGGCTGGATGCCTCGCGCGCCCGCAATTCGGCGGTGGTGAGCTGGTCTTCCACGAGGCTCGTGAAGGAGCGGAGCATCGAATCCACGTCCTCGATCCGTGAATTGAGGGTGCCGACAATGCTCTCCAGCGCCTGCTGGCGTTCGCCGAGCAGGCTGGCAAGGCTCGATTGGCTCGAGGACAATTCGCCCGACAGCGACCGCATCGCGCTTGTCCGATCATCGAGCGCCGCGACCGCGCTCTGGCTGGTCGAGAGCAGGTCGCCGGAGGCCGAGCGGATCGCCTCGACCCGGGCCGCAAGGGCATCCGAGCCCTGGTTGGCCGCCGAGAGGATGGCCGCCAGGGTAGCTTCCAATCCGCGCACGCGCTCGCCCAGGCGGCCTTCAACCTCGGAGAGCCCCTTCGCGGTGGAGCCGACAATGGTGTTGAGCACGCGATTGGCCTCGCCCAGCTTGTCGAGCAGGCCTGCCACTTCGCCGCGCAGCTTGTCATTGGCATCCACCAGATTGTGCAGCGACTTCGCCGAACCGCTTTCAATCGCCGCGTTGAGCTCCGCGAGCGAGGCGGTGACGCGTTCCGCAATTCCGCTCGATGCTGTCTCGAGGCCGCGCACCATGGCGAGGCCATGCTGCTCGAAGCTCGAGACGAAGTGGCCGCCTTTCTCGTCAATCAGGTTGGAGATCTGCTCGGCGCGGCCCATCAGTTCGCTGCCCACTTCGCGCGAGAGCGAGGTGAGGCTGCGTTCCACCTCGCCTGCACGCAGCAGGATGGCACCGGCGCTCTGGTCGAGGCGGCTGACGATGGCTTCCGTTGCAGCCTGCGTCTTCTGGTCGAGGATCTCACCGGCTTCCTGCGTGCGACGACCAAGAATCTCGCTCGCGGCCTGGGCCTTCTGATCGAGCGCCGCGATCTGCCGGCCCAGCGGAGCGACGATGCGCTCTCCGAACACCTGCACATTCTGCTCGATATTGCCGAGCAGCGATCCGCCCGTCTCCTGCACGGCGCGGGCGAATTCCAGCGTTCGCAGCGCCACCATGTCGCTCAGCGTCTTGGCCCGCTCGTCCACGCCGCTTTCGACGCGCGAGAGCAGGGCTTCGATGTTTGCCGTCACCTGCTGCGTCCGTTCCGCGATGCGGGTGCCCAGCGCGTCGCTCTGGGCCACGATGGTATGCTCCAGCGTGTCGGCCTTCGAGATGAAGGTCTTCCCGAATTCCTCAAGGCTTTCGCCAAGGCCGGCGGTGCGCGCGGTGACCGTTTCCGCGAGACGCGAGGCATTGGCAGCGAGTGCCTCGTTCACGTTCTGGCCGTGCTGGTTCATGGCCTGAAGCACGTCGCGGCCGGTGCTCGCGAGGCGCTCCGTTGCTTCCGTCGCCTGACGGGCGAGGGCAAGACCCAGATCGTCGATCTCGGTCTTGAGGCCCGAGGACGCCTCGCGGGTGCGCTCGGTGATGAGCGCGCCGAGGCTTTCACCGGCGATCGCGAAGGCCTCGTTGGCCTGGCCAACGCGGTTCGTGATCAGCTCGACCAGCGCGGAACCCTGGTCGACGAGCGTGGCTTCAAGCCCGCCGCGCGTGCCTTCCAGGGCGCTCTCGAAGGCGCGGGCATTCTGAACCAGCGTTTCCTCGATGCGCGTGATGGAACGTTGCAGGGTGGTCTCGATCTGCAGCCCATTGGTGCCAAAAGTGTCGGCGAGGCGCTGGGCATTGTTGGTGAGCAGGGCCTCCATGTCGCGGGCACCCTGGCTCATCGAGCCTTCGATGCGAAGCGAGGCGTCCTCGAGGACGCCGGTCACGGCGCGCGAGGTGGTGCCAAGGGTCTCCTCGATTCGGCTTGCCGTGCCGATCATGCGATCGGCCAGTTCGTCCGAACGGACCGTGAGCGCCTCGACCACTCTGGTGCCCTTCTCTTCGATGAGATTGGCGGTGTCGATGCCGCGGCTTTCCATCGAGGTGATGAAATCCTGGCTTGCCGAGCGCATCGTCTCGTTGATCTCGATCGCGCGGCTGCCGATCGTCTCGATGATGTCGCGGCTGTTGGTCTGGAAGGCGGCGTTCACCACCTCGGCCGTCTCGGTGATCTCGCTTTTCAGCGTCGCGCCCGTGTCGCGGATGAGGCGGGCCGAACTCTCGCTGACTTCGTCGAGGCGATCGGCCGCCGACCGCGTGATATTCTCCCATTCGCCTGTCAGGCTGCTGCTTGTTTCACGGATGGATTGCGCCGCATTCTGACTCATTTCCGCCAGCTGGCGCGAGGCCGCACCCGTGACGCTTTCCCACTCGGTCGTGAGCGCGTCGCCCGAAAGGCGCATGGCCTCCGCCGCGCGCTGGCTGGTGCCCATGATCTCGCGCTGGATGAGATCGGCCTGCTCGGAAAGTCTCGAGACCAGGAGCCGGCTCGCTTCGTCGAGCCCGCCCGTCGCGCCATTCGTAACCTGCTGGATCTCGTCGAGCAGCGCGGCGCGCGCGGCGTTGAGCTGGGTGATGACGGATGACGCCGTGGCTTCAAGTGCGCTGTTCGTGTCGGCGGCGGCACCGGAAAGCTGTTCCGACAATTCGCCCGTCCGCGCGCGGATGACCTCGCCCGCATGCAGCGCGGAGCGATCCAGCGAAGTGACGAGTTCATCCTGCTTGCCGCCGATCAGGAAGGTCACGCGCTCGCCGGCCTGGTCGATGGCCCTGGCGATGCTGTCGCCGGCCTTGCCGATATCGGCCGAGAAGCCTTGATGCGCGGCTTCGATCGTGTTCCGGATACGATCGGCCGTGGCCATGATCGCTTCGCGCTCCGCGGCGAGTTCGGCCACGAGCTGGCGCATCTTGTATTCATTGTCGGCATAGGAGCGTTCGAGCGCGCTCACCTCGCCATGCACGATGCTTTCGAGTTCCGTCGCGCGGGAAAGGGCGCGTTCCACGCCATCGCCGATCGAGGCAACCTCTCGGCGTACCGCCTGGCCCAGGGTGAAGACCGCATCGGCGCCAACCGATTCCGGCTCGGCGAGGCGCGCGGCGACTTCCGCCATCACGCGAGCGGAGTTGCGCAGGTCGTGCGAGCGGCGATGCAGGGCCGCCAGCGCGAAGACGAACAGGATGGGCAGGATGACGCCGATCCCTGCAATCACCAGCGGCAATTCAATACCGGGGCGCAAGGCACCATCGGCCGCATAGAAAAAACCATCGCGCTTCGAGAGCAGCAGCCAGGCCGTGATGATCCAGAGGCCGGAAAAGGCCGCCGCCAGCCCATAGGGCGTGCGCGGGCTGGATTGCCGCAGCGGATCAAGCAGTTCCTGAACCGAGGCGCGGCGATCATCATTCGCCGGCATGATCGTCGGGTTGCGAAGCAGTTCCAGTGCGCTTGGCGTAGCCGCCGCCTCAAGGGCCGGGCTCGCCGGTTGTTCCATGCGGGATTCCGGCGTTTTCGTCTCTGGCGGCTTCACCCTGCGCTGGGGCGGCTTGATATCAAGGCGCGCCCCCGGCAGGGTCGCCCCGACCGGGTCCGAGGCGAGGAACTCGATATCCTCGACGCGCGGCAGGCGCGGCAGAGCCTCGCCGGATTGCTCCGTCGGCGCGGTCGGGGTTTCGGGCTTTCCGGTTGCATCGTCGCCGCCGAGACCCAAGGCTTCCTGGATTGCCGAAAGGGCTGCATCGGAAGCGTCGGGGTTTTTCTTCTGCGTGGCCATCAGCGTCCCACCTTGTTCGCAACACATCGGAACCGCAACTCTCCGCCTGATCCGCCAGGGGAAAGCCTCGGTTCTCCGACCGAAGTTTAACCTTTATTTTACGGATCGTGGACGGCAAGGGAAACAGGCAACGTTAACGATGTGGAATCGTCGTTAACGCAGCCGGAACCATATGGCGCGGTCCTCGCGCCTCCTTACCTTCCCGTTTACGGAATGGGCTGCAAGCTCGACCCCTTCCCGGACGGCAAGGAGCCCGTGTCCCATGTCCGCTTTCGCCCTCGCGGCCGATGTAACCGCGCCTTCCTTCGAGCGACCCGTCGATCTTGTTCATCTCGCCCGCCAGACCCTCGGCGATCGCGCCCTGGAGCGCGAGGTCCTGAGCCTGTTCAAGGTGCAGACGAAAGCAATTATTGCACAACTTCACGAGATCGGCGACGAAAAGATGCGCCATGATCTCGCTCATACCCTCAAGGGTTCTGCCCGTGCCGTAGGCGCCTGGAAGGTGGCGGAAGCCGCCGAAGCCTGTGAACGCGCGAGCGCCGACAAGGCCGCGCAATGGCAGGAGGCCCTCGCTAATCTCGCCGGCCGGATCGAGACGGCGCTGGCGGCGATCGAGGACTTCATCCGACATTGAGGCCGTTGCGGATTGCTCGCGCCCCCTCGCCAAACGCTGCGGAAAGCGTTAGTTCCCGGCCCACGGCTGAGCCTTGCCGAGAGCGCGCGCCGAGAGAGATTTCGTCCATGCCCCGAATCACCTTCATCGAACATAACGGAACCGCTCGCACCGTGGATGGCGAGACCGGCTCCACCGTGATGGAAACCGCCATCCGCAATGCCGTTCCTGGCATCGAGGCGGAATGCGGCGGGGCCTGCGCCTGCGCGACCTGCCATGTCTATGTGGGCGATGAGTGGCTCGTGACCGTCGGCCAGCCTGCGCCGATGGAAGAGGACATGCTCGATTTTGCCTTCGATGTGCGGCCGAATTCGCGTCTCTCCTGCCAGATCAAGATTACCGCAGCGATGGACGGCCTGACCGTGACCACGCCGGCGCGGCAGGCCTGACAACCGACAAGCGGCTTCTCGCCACCCCGTGAATGGCCCGCGACGCTTCTCTTCCGAGGGCAGGGAGCGCGAACGGAGGCGGGGGAGGGGTTCATGTCGGTTCCGGTCCTGGCTTTCATCGCCGGTTCGCTCACCACGCTGAACCCTGCATTCTGCCCAAGGTGCCATTCCTGCCCGGCGACCGCCCGGCGCGAGGCCCGCTCGCGCTGATGGGCGGGATGAGTCCCGCCTTCACGAAGCCCGGCACATTGGAGGCCTTGGTTGGTCCGGCCATCGGGCTTTCGATCAAGGCGATCCGGATCGCGGGAGCGCTGATCCTATCCGGCCTCGACAGGACGATCGAAGCCGCCCTGGTGCGCGCCATGCCCGATTGGCTGATCGACCTGACAACCCGCTTCTGAGCGGTCACTCGGCCGGAGCCGCCGCACGTTCCTTGAAGATCGTCTCGTTGCCCGGCTCCGGGTGACGCGGCACCAGGAAGGAAAGCGTGAGCGAGGTCGTGGCGATGGCCGCGCCGAGATAGAACACTATGCTCGGGTTCTTGAGCCACAGCATGCCGAAGAACACGGGAATCACCACAGCCGCGATGTGGTTGATGGTGAAGGCGCAGGCGGCGGTCGGGGCCATGTCGGCCGCATCGCCGATCTTCTGGATATAGCTGCGCTGGGCGATCACGAGGATCGAGAACACCCCGTCGATGATGAAGAGCAGCGCCGCCACGGTCGCGTTGGCTGTCACCGCATAGCCGATGAAGACAAGGATCAGCACCATGTTCTCGATGGCGATGGTGCGGCGCTCGCCCCAATGGCCGACCAGCGCGCCGAGGCGGGGAGCGAGGAAGGTGTTGAGACCCGATGTGACGAGAAGCAGCATCGCCATCTGCGGCACGGTGTAGCCGAATTTCTCGACGAGCAGGAACCCGGCGAAGGCCGTGAAGATCTGCCGGCGCGCGCCGTTCATCAGGGTCAACGCATAATAGAGCCAGTAGCGCTGGCGCAGAACGATGCTCTTTCGCTGCGGCACCGGGCCATCGAATTTCGGAAAGAGCAGGAAGGACGCGATGGCGATGCCGATACAGGCAAAGCCGATGATCGCGAAGAGCAGGTCATAGCGTTGTGTGCCGCTCCACCAGAGTAGCGCAAGGCCGCCATAGGCCATGAATTGCGCGGTGGCCGCAGCGCCCGCCACGCGACCCATGAGCCGCGGCGCATCCTTTTTCGGGAAGAGCTGCAGGGAGAGCGACTGGTTGACCGTCTCGAAATAGTGGAAACCCACCGACATGATGAAGGTGGTGATGAGAAGCCCCGTCAGGGTCGGGAAGCCACCGGTCAGCGCAATGCCTGCGCCCAGCACGAGCAGCGCGATATAGGCGACGGTCTGCTCGCGCATCACCATGAACCAGTAGATGGCGGTGAAGGCGAGGAAGCCCGGGATTTCGCGCACGCTCTGCGCCAGGCCGATTTCGGCACCGGAGAACCGCGCGGCATCCTTCGCGAAGTTGTTGAAGAGCGTCACCCAGCCCGCATAGCCAAGCATGTTCACGAAGGCGAGGACCATCAGGAAGGTCACGGGCTCCTGAAGAGCCCGTCGGAAGCGTGAAACCGGCAAATCTGCGGCGGGGTTGGTCATCCTCTTCCTTCCGGTCAAGAGGGACGGATGATCCCTTGTCCCTGTTCCGTCAAATGATTTCTCGTGATCGAACGATCTCGCCCTGCTTTGCGCCCTCTCCCCGCACGCTTGTTCGACATCAAGGACGGTGTTTTCCCGCCATGCGAGATGAAGGGCAGGGCTCGCGGCCGATCCACGCGGTGGCGAGCGACCATGAAGCGTTCGTTGGAGGACATCATGTTCAAGAAACTGCTGGTTCCGGTCGATCTCGGGGATGAAGCCATGGCGAAGGCCTCATTGGAGGCCGCCAAGGCGCTGGCCGAGCCCTGGGGCGCGGAGGTGCGCCTGCTGCATGTGCGGCCGATCCTTCCTTCCGCCTATCTCGAATATGTGCCGGCCGATTTCGAGGGCCTCGAGAAGAAGCGGGCAACCGAAGACCTCGCCGCGCTGGCCGGCAAGCTCGGCCTGATGGCGGGCAAGGTCAGCACGGTCGTGCGCACGGGCGGCGTCTACCACGAGGTTCTGGCCGAAGCGGATGAATGCAAGGCCGATCTCATCATCGTCTCCTCGCATTGGCCCACGCTTGCGACCTACCTCGTCGGCAGCCATGCGACGAACATCGTTCGCCACGCCCATTGCTCGGTGCTGGTGGTGCGTGCCTGAGCCCGATCAGGGCAGGACGGGAGCCGGCATCGCCCCGGACCGGAAGCGGGCGGGGCGGTTCCGGGTGAGGTAATCGCGCATCCAGAAGCTGAGATAGGCGAAAAGCGCCACGGCGAGGCCGGCGGCAAACCAGCTTCTGTCGATGCTCGAATAGATCGCAATGCCGACGAGACCGGCCAGAATGCCAAGGCCCACGATCAGCATGCCCCAGAATTTCCAGGGTGGCACGCCTGCCAGAAGCTCCACCTGCGGTCGCGCGCCCTCGGCCCGCTCGCACAGGGCGGTGACGAAGCGGGCATAATCGCTGTTCTGTTTTTCCGTCTCGATCAGCGATTTCCAGGAAAGGCTGTCGAAGGTCACGCTCTTGCCATCGGTCGCGCGCAATGTGCAGGCGAAAGCGCGATGCGCCGTGTTGCGCGGCGAAAAGCGCAAGGTCACCCGTTCGATGCCCGTCAGCGGAAAACGCTGGATGGATCTCCCGCGCGTGGCGATCAACTCGTAGGCTGTCAGTTCGAGCTCCAGTTCCGCCGCAAATGGCTTGGGGCGATGGCTGTAGAGGATCGAGGCCGCCTTGGGCGCAATCTCTGTGGGCATGGGCCGTGTCGTTCCTTTGTCGCAGGCCAAGCTCCTTGCCTCAGGATGGCGAGCGCGTCAAAGGTCGGATAACAATCGGGAGTTCGGCTATGCCGGTTCGGCTCATTCTCATGCGGCACGCAAAATCGGCATGGCCGGACGGTGTGGCGGATTTTGATCGGCCTTTGGCGCCGCGCGGGCAGGAAGCCGCGCCGCTGATGGGGCGCTGGCTGGGGAAACAGCCCTGGAAGCCCGATCTTGTTCTGGTCTCGGCCGCGAGGCGCACGCGCGAGACTTGGGCGCATGTGGAATCCGCCCTGCCCGGTGTTGATATGGAGGCCACCCCGTCCATCTACGCGGCGAGTGCGGGTGGATTGCTGGATCTCGTGCGGGAATCGGGTGGCGCGATGATCACGCTGATGCTCGTGGGGCACAATCCCGGCATGCAGGAACTCGCCTTCGGGCTCGCTGATCCCGCTGCCAGCGATCGCGAGGCCCTGCGCCGCCTTTCGCGGAAATATCCCACCGCCGGCATCGCCATCCTCGAGCAGGATGGCGGCTGGAAGGATGTCGCGCCAGGCTCCATGCGGCTTTCCACCTTCATCACCCCGCGCGCACTGGGGGGCATCGACGAGGATTGAGTGGGGGATTGGCGATGCCCGCCCTTGCTTGTCTCATCGGCAATCGCCAAATCTCGCTTCATGGCGGGGCAATCCTCCGTGCCTCCGGGCACCGTTCTCGAAACTCTGGTTCATGGCCTTGCAGGGCTTGGCGGCCTCTTTGGCGCGCCTTCCCTCAGCATTGGCGTCACGGGGCTGAGCCGTGCGGGCAAGACCGTGTTCATCACCGGCCTTGTGCATGCGCTGGTCTCCGGCGCGCGCATGCCCGGCTTCAGGCCGCGCGCCGAGGGGCGCATCCGCGAGGCAAAGCTGGTGCCGCATCCCGATGATGCCCTGCCGCGCTTTGCCTATGAGGATCACCTTGCGACTCTGACCGGGCCCGAGCGGGATTGGCCGAACTCCACCCGGCAGATCTCGGCACTCTCCGTGGAACTCTCCTACCAATCGCGGAAGGCCTGGCTCGGTGGGCTGATCGGCCCGGCAGGGGTGATCAGCACCGGGGCCTCCACCCTGCGGCTCGATATCGTGGATTACCCCGGCGAATGGCTGCTCGACCTGCCACTTCTCGGGCAGGATTACTGGAAATGGTCGGCCGAGACCCTCGCCAAGGCCCGGAAAGGCGTGCGTGAGCCGCTCTTTACGGCTTATCGCGCAGCCTTGGCCGAGATTGATCCGCTGGCGGAAGCGAGCGAGGCGACCGCACGCCGCCTCGCTGCGACCTTCACCGAAGCCTTGCGCGCCTGTCGTGCCGAGGGGCGTGGTCTTTCGGCTTTGGCGCCCGGTCGTTTCCTCCTGCCTGGCGATCTCGAAGGCGCGCCGGCGCTCACCTTCGCGCCGCTGGAGGCTCTGGACGGTGAGCCGCCATCGGGCTCGCTCGCGGGGCTGATGATCCGACGCTTCGAGGCCTACAAGGCCAAGGTGGTGCGTCCCTTCTTCGTGGATCACTTTTCGCGCCTCGACCGGCAGGTGGTGCTGGTCGATGTGCTTGGCGCTCTGAATGGCGGCCCGGAGGCCGTTGCGGATCTGGAGGCGGCGCTCTCGGATGTGCTGGCCGCCTTCCGGGTCGGCGGCAATTCGCTGCTGTCCAGCCTGTTCTCCCCGCGCGCGAGCCGCGTGCTCTTCGCGGCTACCAAGGCCGATCACCTGCATCACACCAGCCACGACCGTCTCGAGGCGATCCTCCGCATGATCGTGCGGCGCGCCTGGCATCGCGCCGAGGCGGCCGGGGCCGAGGTCGATGTCGCGGCCATCGCCGCCATCCGCGCGACGCGTGAAGTGCAGGTGGAGCGCAAGGGCGGAAGCCTTGCCGCCATTGCCGGCATTCCCATGCTTGGCGAGAAGCTCGGCGGCGAGGTCTTCGATGGCTCCCGCGAGGTGGCGTTCTTCCCCGGCGATCTTCCCGCCGAGCCCGAGCGCGTGTTTTCGGGCGATCCTGTGCCGCTGAGATTCCTGGCCTTCCGGCCGCCGGTCTGCCGGGCTGGCGAGCACTTCCCCGGCATCCGCCTCGATTCCGCGCTTCAGGAACTGATCGGAGGGGATCTCGCATGAAAGGCGTGCCGAAACCGCGCGAGCCGGAGGTCTTCGCCCTCGAGGGGGAGAAGCGGGGGGTGTCGTTCCGCGAGGAGGCGGATTTCACGGCCGCGCCGGACCCTGTTCCCGAGCCTGCCGAACCGCGTCGCGGAAGCTGGCTGACGCGCGCCTTCTGGAGCGCCCTGGGGCTCCTGGCCTCGCTGTTCCTCCTGGATGCGATCTGGTCGCTCGTCCTGAGCCTGCAACAGAAGAGTGTTCTGGCGGGGCAGGTGGGGTTTGCGCTGATCGCGGTGATCGCGCTGATCGCGTTCATCTGGCTGCTGCGCGAGGGTTTCGCGCTGCTCCGCCTCAAGGCGGTCACCGGCCTGCGCGGGGAGACCCTCTCCGCACGCCTCCAACCGCGCGATTCCGAGGTGCGGGCGCTGACGGCGAAGCTGGTCGCCTTCTACGTGAAAGACCCCACCACAGCCGCCGGCCGCGCCGAGATCGAGCGCAGTCTCGGTGAAATCCACGATCCCGAAACGCGTCTTGCCATTGCCGAGCGTGCCCTGCTTGCCGCCAAGGATGATGCGGCCCGGGCGATGATCGCGGGCGCTGCGCAGAGGGTGTCGGTCGTCACGGCGGTCTCGCCCCGCGCGCTGGTGGATGTCGCTTTCGTGCTTGTGCAATCCGTGCTGCTCATCCGCAGGCTCTCGGCCCTCTATGGCGGACGCGCCAGCGGCTTCGCTCTGATCGGCCTGGTGCGGCGCGTGGCGGGGCATCTGCTGGTCACCGGCGGCATGGCCGCGGCCGAGCAGGTTCTGGGGCAGGTGATGGGGGCGGGGCTTGCCGCGCGCCTCTCCGCCAAACTGGGCGAGGGGCTGCTGAACGGCGTCCTCACCGCGCGCATCGGCATTGCGGCGATCGAGGCCAGCCGCCCGATGGATTTCCACGCGCTTCCGCCCGTATTGCTACCAGAGATTGTAAAAAAGATCATTTCACAAGAAAAAGTTGTGGAAAAACCTGCCGCGTGATCTTCCGATCCGGCCAATTGTTCCAGCAACTTCAAGTTGTATAACAATCTAACCTATTGAAATTTATTATTCCATTGCTCTGGCACGACCCTTGCCAACCTGATCGGCAGGCCGGGGTCTGGTCAGGTCTAGCGTCGTGACCCTCGCCGCCAGTTTTTTCTTGTGAGCGATCGAGGTTCGCGTCCATGGGTATCTTCGGTGCAATGACCACGGCGATCTCGGGCCTGACCGCCCAGAGCTTCGCCCTTGAAAACATCTCGGGCAACATCGCGAACTCGCGGACGACCGGCTTCAAGCGGGTCGATACGTCATTCGCGGACCTTGTCCCGGATCTTCCGCCCAAGCGTGAGCGTTCCGGCAGCGTGGGCGCCTTCAGCCGCAACACCGCGACCGTCGAAGGTGACATCCAGTCGAGCCAGATCGCCACGCACATCGCCATCTCCGGCGAAGGCTTCTTCGCGGTCCGTGAGCGCACCGCCGATGTGGAGGGCCAGCCTGTCTTTGCCGGAGCGGAAATGTATAGCCGCCGCGGCGACTTCGAACTCGACCGAAACGGCTATCTCGTGAACGGCACCGGCTATTACCTGATGGGTTATCCGGTGAACCCGCTCACCGGTGCGGTGACAGGCTCGGCGATGCAGGTCCTGCGCATCTCGCCGAACAATCTGCCGGCCCGCGCCACAAGCGAGATCGAGTATAACGTCAACCTGCCGAAATATCCGCTGACGAACAATGCCATTCCCACCGTTCCGGGCTCGGAACTCCTGACCGGCCCGCTCTATACCGGTGCGACCGTCAACGCGGTGGATGAGAACGGCTTCCTCGACCGGACGATCGCCGGCCAGTCGGTGACCGTCTATGACGCGGCCGGCTCGCCGGTGAATGTCCAGATCCGCTGGGGCAAGACCACCAACGCGACGCCGGAAACCTGGAGCGCCTACTACCTGTCGGATTCCGCGGCGACGGGTGCGACGCCGAAATGGACGCGCATCTCGAACACGGTCCAGTTCAACGCCTCGGGCCAGCTCACCAACCCGGCCATCGGCCTCATTCCGGCCTTCGCCTTCACGGTGAATGGCGTGACGACGCCTGCGATCGACATCAACTTCGGGACGGCCGGGCTGACCCAGTTCGCCGATCCGAACGGTCAGCTGGTTCCCAATCGCATCAGCCAGGATGGTTATCCGACCGGCACCTTCCAGCGTGTGCAGGTGGGCGAGGGTGGCCGCGTGATGGGCACCTACTCCAACGGCCAGACCGTGCCGCTCGCACAGATCCCGCTGGTGCAATTCCCCGCCGACAACCTGCTGAAGCGGCGCGATGGCGGCGTGTTCGAGCAGACCCTCGAGAGCGGCCAGCCGCTGATCGTCGATGGTGGCCGGAATATCCTGGGTGGCTCGCTCGAGAATTCGAACTCCGACATCGCCGACGAATTCTCGAAGAT
>JADCCH010000322.1 GCA_020252865.1 Methylobacterium sp. | reverse complement strand
GTGCGCGATGGTGGCTTCCCTGACGCGATCGAGCCCTACCGGATGCGCGAGATCATCGAGAAGACCGGACAGCAGGTCTGGTCCGGCACGCTGGCCGTGCACAGCGATCTCAACAAGGATGTGACGACGGCCTTCCCCGTGCAGGAAGCGGTGGGTGAGCTGAAGCCCGGCATCTATCTGCTCGTGGCCAGGCCCGGCGAATTCCGCGAGGGCAATGCCTCCCCCGATGGCGAAGGGGCTGAGGATTACGAAACACTCGCGACCCAGTGGTTCGTGGTGTCGGATCTCGGCCTCACCGCCTTTTCGGGCGGCGATGGCCTGACGGTGCTGATACGCTCGCTGGCCGATGCCGGGCCGGTGGCCAATGCCGAGGTGCGGCTGATTGCCAAGAACAATGAGGTTCTGGCCGTGGCGCGCAGCAACGCGCAGGGTATCGCGAAATTCGAGGCGGGCCTCTCGCGCGGCACGGGCGGCTTGCAGCCCGGCCTCGTGACGGCGGAAATCGCCGGTGATTACGGCTTCCTTGATCTGAACCAGACCGCCTTCGATCTGACGGATCGTGGCGTGAGAGGCCGCATCGCGCCGGTGGGCCTCGATGCCTTCACCTATGCCGAGCGCGGGGTCTATCGGCCGGGCGAGACGGTGTATCTTACGACGCTCCTGCGCGATTCACGCGGCGCGAGTGTCTCCGGCCTGCCGCTGACCGTGGTGATCAAGCGCCCGGACGGCATGGAATATCGCCGCGTGCTGGTGGAGGATCAGGGCGCAGGCGGTCGCGCGCTCTCCGTGCCGCTGCTTTCGAATGCGGCGACTGGCACCTGGCGCGCGCAGGTCTTCTCGGACCCCAAGCGCCCGGCGATCGGCGAGACGACCTTCCTCGTCGAGGATTATGTTCCAGAGCGGCTCGAACTCACGCTGAAGGCGCCTGCACCCGTGCTGCAATCCGGCCAGAATGCCGAGATCGAGGCCGATATCCGCTTTCTCTACGGCGCGCCGGGCGCGGATCTCGCGGTCACCGGCGAAACGCTCGTGCGCGTGGCGAAGGAGAGCGCCATCCCCGGCTTTGCGGGCTTCAGGGTGGGCCTCGCGGATGAGCCGGTGGAGCCAGTTCGCACGCCGATCGAGGAGACCGCTCGCTCCGATGCGCTTGGCAAGGCGAAGCTCGTCATCCCCATCACTGAACCCGAGACCAGCCTGCCGCTGGAAGCCGAATTCATCCTCACCGCCAACGAGAATGGCGGGCGCGGCGTCACGCGAAACCTCGTCCTGCCCATCGTGCCGAAAGGCGTGGCGATCGGCGTGAAGCCGCTCTTCAACCCGGAGGAAATGCAGGCCGGCGGCACGGCGAAATTCGGCATCATCCTCGCCACGGGACAGGGCAAGCGCCTCGCGCGTGCGGGCCTGAAATGGCAGCTTTCGCGCATCACCAAGACCTATCAGTGGTTCTTCAAGGAGGGCCGCTGGACCTATGAGGCGATCTCCACCACCCGCCGCGTGGCGGATGGCGATCTGGCGACCCGCGAAACCGCGATGGCCGAAATCTCCGCGCAGGTCGGCTGGGGCAAGCATCGCATCGAGGTGCGGAGCCTGGGCTCCGAGAATGCCGAAACCGCCTTCGATTTCACCATCGGCTATGTGGCGGAAGCCAGGGCGGACACGCCCGATCTGCTCGATGTCGTGCTTGACAAAGCGGCTTACGCCGATGGCGACACGATGAATATCCGCCTCACCCCGCGCGCTGCCGGCAAGGCAACGATCGCGGTGATCTCCGATCGACTGGCGCATCTCGAAACGGTGGATCTGCCCGCGGAAGGCACGAATATCCGCCTGAAAGTGTTGGCGGAATGGGGCCCCGGCGCCTATCTCGTGGCGCTCGCGCATCGCCCGCTCGATGCGCAGCAGAAGCGCATGCCCGGTCGCGCGCTGGGCCTGTCATGGTTCTCCATCGGCGCGGACCAGCGCAGGCTCGCGCTCGCTCTCGGCGCGCGACAACTCATCCGCCCGCGCGGAACACTGACCCTTCCGATCAAGGTCGGGAACATTCCGGCCGGCGAGGAAGCCTTCGTCACGGTCGCGGCTGTCGATAACGGCATCCTCAACCTCACGCGCTACCAGCCGCCGAACGCCACCGCGCATTTCTTCGGCCAGCGGCAACTCGCCGGCGAAATCCGCGACCTCTATGGCGCACTGATCGACGGCATGCAGGGCACACGCGGCGCGATCCGATCGGGCGGCGATGGCGCGGCACCGCTCGTGGGCGAGAGGCCGACGCAGGAGCCGCTCGCGCGCTTCTCCGGCGTGGTGAAGATCGGGCCGGATGGCACGGCGAATGTCACTTTCGATATCCCCGCCTTCAACGGTTCGGTGAAGGTGATGGCCGTGGTCTGGTCGAAGACGCGCACGGGTGAAGCTTCCATGGATGTCACGATCCGCGATCCCGTGGTGGTGCAGGCCACGATTCCGCGCTTTCTCGCGCTGGGGGATCGCTCCCAATTGCACATCGAGATCAACCCGATTGAAACCGAAAGCGGCGCCTACAAGCTCGATGTGAACCTCAAGGGCCCCGTGACTGCCGCGCTTGATCCCGCGTGGCAGAACATCCGCCTCGAGAAAGGCAGGAAGACCGATCTCGTGCTGCCGCTCACTGGTGCGGGCCTCGGCATGGCCGAGATCGAACTCACCTTCGCCGGCGGCGGGCACAACCTCGCGCAGACCCTGCGCATCCCGGTGAAATCCTCGGCGCCCAGCGTGGTGAGCCGCATCGCGCGGCCCATCCCCAACGGGCAGACGCTGGAAATCTCGCGCGACCTGCTGAGCGAAATGGTGCCGGGCTCCGGTTCGGTCGGCGTTTCCGCCTCGCCCTATACGGCGCTGGATGCGGCGGGGCTCCTCGCGAGCCTTGATCGCTACCCCTATGGCTGCACCGAGCAGATCACCTCCCGGGCCATGCCGCTGCTTGATGTGAACCGTCTCGCAACGCAGGAGAATCTGACGCTCGATGGTTCTGTTGACGGGCGCATCAACGATGCGATCGAGCGCGTGCTGGCGCGGCAATCCGGCTCCGGTTCCTTCGGCCTCTGGAATATCGGCGGGAACGATCTCTGGCTCGACGCCTTCGTTGCGGATTTCCTGACGCGCGCCCGCGAGCGCAACTTCGCGGTGCCGGCCAGCGCCTTCGCTCTTGCGCTGGATCGCCTGCGGAATCAGGTGGTGAATGCCGGCGAGGTGCGGCCGGAGGAAGCGGCAGGCACGGCGTATGCGCTCTATGTTCTGGCTCGGAACGGGCGTCCCGTGATGGGCGATCTGCGCTACCTCGCGGACAACAAGCTCAACGCCTTCCCCTCCCCGCTCGCGAAAGCGCAGATCGCGGCCGCACTCGCGGCTCTGGGGGATCGAGCGCGGGCGAACACGGCCTTCGCGGCCGCCGGCCAGGCCTTCGCGGCTCTGGGCGAGACCGAGGGCTATCGCTTCGATTACGGCTCGAAACTGCGCGATGGCGCGGGGATTCTCGCGCTGATCGGCGAGAGCGAGGGTGACAGGGCCCTGGCGCAGCGCATTTCGGCCAGCCTCGAGGAGATGCGCGGCCGCCGCCGCTATCTCTCCACACAGGAGCAGAGCTTCCTGTTGCTCGCGGCGCAGGCGCTGCAGAAGCACATGGAGGCCTTCACGCTTGAAGTTGATGGCCAGACGCGGCGCGGGCCCTTCCATCGGTCGCTCGCGAGCGCGGCGCTCGACCGGAAGCCGCTGTCGCTGAGAAACGGGAGCGGCGCGGATATGCGCGTGATCCTCAACGTATCGGGCATTCCGCTGCGGCCCGAACCCCCGATCGAGAAGGGTTATGGCATCGAAAGGCGCTATTTCACGCTGAAGGGGCAGGAGATACGCCCCGACCAGTTCCGCCAGAACGAACGCTACATCGTGAAGCTCTCGCTCAAGGACCATCTCAAGCGGCAGGCGCGCTTGCTCGTGGTCGATCCGCTGCCCGCCGGTCTCGAGATCGAGAACGCGGCGATCGGTGGGGCAGCAAACACGGAAGGTTTCGCCTTCCTGGGCGAATTGCTCAGCCCCGAGAATACGGAAGCGAGGGATGATCGCTTCGTCGCGGCGCTGGATTACACGCCGAGCGAAAAG
>JADCCH010000321.1 GCA_020252865.1 Methylobacterium sp. | reverse complement strand
TGAACATCACGACGCCCGCGAGCGTGGTGATGAACGACCAGGTGAAGAGCGCCATGACGAAGGGCTGGAGCATCATCAGCACGCCGGCGGCGATCAGGGCGGTCGCGAGGCTCTCCATCGGGCCGCGACGGAGAAGCTTCGGCCATCGGGTGTTTCTGGGATTGGCCATGGTCATTTCCTCACGGCTCCGAAGGTGATGCCGCGCAACAGGTGCTGGCGCAGCAGCACGGTGAAGATGAGGATCGGCACGAGGAAGAGAACGGTGCCGGCGGCGACGGCCGGCCAATCCTGCCCGCCCTCCCCGATGATGATCGGGATGAACGGAGGCGCCGTCTGCGCCGCCCCGGAGGTGAGCAGCACCGCGAAGGCATATTCGTTCCAGGCAAAGATCAGGCAGAAGATCGCGGTGGCGACGATGCCCGTCACCGCCTGCGGCAGCACGACCTTCCGGAAGGCCTGCAGGCGCGTATAGCCGTCGATCATCGCGGCTTCCTCGTATTCGCGCGGGATTTCGTCGATGAAGCCCTTCAGCAGCCACACCGCGAGGCTCACATTCACCGAGGTATAAAGCAGGATCATCCCGAGCCGCGTGTCGGAGAGACCGAGTTCGCGGTACATCAGGAAGATCGGGATCGCGACGGCGATCGGCGGCATCATCCGCGTGGAAAGGATGAAGAACATGAGGTCATCCTTCAAAGGCACCTTGAAGCGCGAGAAGGCATAGGCCGCAGCCGTGCCGAGTGCGATCGAGAGGAATGTCGAGCCAAAAGCGATGATCAGGGAATTGATGTAGCGCGGCACATAGTTCGACGGCCCCGCCACCACCATGCCGCGGGCGCGGGTGATGGTTTCGCAGGCCCCCTCCGGCGGGGGAAGCGACCGGATGTATTCGGTCGTCTGCCGCGAGCGCGTCGAGAATAGGTTGCAATAGCCTTCGATCGAGGGCTGGAAATCGACGAAAGGGATCACCTTCGGCGGGTAATGGATCGAATCCGTCGGAGTCTTGATGCTCGTCAGCCCGATCCAGACCAGCGGGACGAGCGAGATCAGGGCATAAAACGCCACGAGGGAGCCGGCGATGAGCTTGGCGTAACCCGAGGGTTCGACCACCGAATGAGCGGAATTGGCGGCACTCATCGCGCTTTCACCTTGTTCAATGTCTTCACATAGATGTTCGCGAGGCCGAACACCGCGACGAACAGGATGATGGCGAAGGCCGAGGAATAGCCTGTCCGCCAGGCCTCGAAGGCGGCGCGCTTCAGCGTGATGGAGGCAAGTTCCGTGGTGGAGCCCGGCCCGCCGGCCGTGAGCAGGTTCACCATGTCGAACATCTTGAAATTCTCGATGCCGCGGAACAGAACCGCGAGCATGATGAAGGGGAGGCACATCGGCAGCGTGATCGAGACGAATTGCCGGATGTTCGAGGCGCGATCGACCTCCGCCGCCTCGTAGATGTAATCGGGGATGGAGCGCAGGCCCGCAAGGCAGATCAGCATCACATAGGGCGTCCACATCCAGGTATCGACGATGATGATCGCCCAGGGGCTGAGCGTCACGTCACCGAGCATCTGGAAAGAGCCCGGGGGAATTCCGCCGAGGAATCCCACGACATAATTGAAGAGGCCGATCTGCGGCTGGTAGAGGAAGGTCCAGAAATTCCCCACCACGGCGGGCGAGAGCATCATCGGCACGAGGATCAGCGTGGTCCAGAAGCCGTGGCCACGAAACTTGCGGTCCACGAGATAGGCCAAGCCGAAGCCGATCACGGTCTGCAGCAGAATCGTCCAGAAGACGAAATGCGCGGTGGCCTGCATCCGGAGCCAGATATCCGGATCAGTGAGGATCGCGACATAATGGTCGAAACCCACATTCCGCAAAGGAGCGTTTGGCCGGTTCGCGCGGTAATTCGTGAAGGACAGGAAGATCGTCCAGAGCAACGGAAACAGGTTGATAGCCAGAAGCAGGGCCATGGTCGGGCCAATGAAGAGCCAGGCAATGGCCCGGTCGGAGAGCCCGGTCTGGACCCTCGGCGCGGAAGCCGTGTTGCGGCTATCCGGCGCGGAGCCGAACCCCGCGGGATCGGTGTGGCTGGTCATGGCGCACTCATGGAAACGGGGAGGGCAGGCTATCGGCCGGCCCGAAGGCCGGCCGACGATCACGCTCCGGAAGCGGGAGGAAACCGGAGCGATGGGTGAAGTTCAGAACTTGCCGTCTTCCTTGAACACCTTGGTCCAATCCTGCACGAGGCTGTCGAGCGCCTCCTTGGCGGTGCCCTTGTCGGCCACCACGAAGTCATGCAGGCGGCGCTGCATCGCCTGCAGCAATTGGGCGTAGGACGGTTCCTGCCAGAAGTCCTTCACATTACCCATGGCCTTGAGGAAGTCCGCCGCGAAGGGCGCCGACTTGGCGAAATTCGGGTCGTTCAGCACGGACTTGTGGCAGGAATAGCCGCCCAGCGCCCACCACTTCTTCTGCACTTCGGCATCGGCGAACCACTTGATGTAGGAGAGAGCCTCGGCCTGGTTCTGCGAGTAGCTGACCACCGAAATGCCCTGCCCGCCCAAAGTCGAGCCCTCGGCTTTCTGCGCCGGGTTCACGAAGAAGCCGATCTTGTCGCCGCCGACATTGGGGTCCTTGAAGAGGCCCGGAAAGAAGGCGAACCAGTTCATCTGGAGCGCCACCTGGCCGGATTTGAAGGCATCAAGCCCTTCCTGCATATAGGCATTCGTGTAGCCCGGCGGCGTGCAGCACTTGAAAAGCGACTTGTAGAAGTCGAGCGCCTCGATGGCATCCGGCGAGTTCACGAAACCCTGCATCTGGTATGGCTTCTGCGGGTTCTCATAGCGGAAACCCCAGGAATAGAGCGCCGCCGTTGCGCCCATGGTGATGCCTTCCGACCCGCGCTCGGTATAGATCGCCGCGCCATAGACCTTCTTGCCGTCGATCTCGCGGTTCTGGAAGAATTCTGCGACCTGCTTCAGCTCGGTCCAGGTCTTCGGCGGGGCGAGTTCGCGGCCATGCTTCTGGCGGAACTCGGCCTGCAGTTCCGGCCGCCCGAACCAGTCCTTGCGATAGGTCCAGCCCAGAGCGTCACCCATCGCCGGCAGGGCGTAGTAATTCGTGGAGCCCTTCGGCCAGGTCGAATAGGCCTCCACCGTCGCCGGCAGGAAGTCGGAAATCTTGATGCCTTCCTTCGCGAAGAAATCGTTCAGCTTCACATAGTGCTTGTTCTCGGCCGAGCCGCCGATCCACTGGCTATCGCCAATCATCAGGTCGCACAGCCTGCCCTTCGAGTTCAGTTCGTTGAGCATGCGATCGGCGAAGTTCGGCCACGGCACGAACTCGAACTTCATGTTGATGCCCGTCTTCGCGGTGAAATCCTTGGAAAGCTCCACCAGTGCATTGGCG
>JADCCH010000320.1 GCA_020252865.1 Methylobacterium sp. | reverse complement strand
TGCGAAGCTGAAAGCGGCGGGCTGCCGTATCTCGCTCTTCATCGAGCCGGATGAGGTGCCGATCCGGGTTTCGAAAGAACTCGGCGCGGATATCGTGGAACTCCATACCGGCACCTGGTGCCACGCGGTGGAAGCGGGGCATTCCGCGAAAGCAGAGGCGGAATTCCAGCGCCTGAAGGCCGGTGCGGCGTTCGGGGCTTCGATTGGCCTCGAGATGCATGCGGGCCATGGCCTCGATTTTGACACCGCCGAAAAGCTCGCGACCGTGCCGGAATTCGTGGAATTCAACATCGGGCATTTCCTCATGGGCGAGGCGATGTTCATCGGCCTGCCCGAAGCGATCCGCCGGATGCGCGCGAGCATGGATCGCGGTGTGGCGCGGCGCGCATGATCATCGGGATCGGCTCCGATCTCTGCCGCATCGACCGCATCGAGCAGACGCTGAACCGTTTCGGCGAGCGGTTCGTCAACAGGGTCTTCACCGAAACGGAGCGCGCGCGCTCCGAGCGGCGGGCCGAGCGCGTGGCAAGCTATGCCAAGCGCTTCGCCGCCAAGGAGGCGATGTCGAAAGCCCTGGGCACCGGGCTTCGCATGGGAATCGCCTGGCGCGACATGGGCGTGGTGAACGAGCCTTCGGGCCGGCCTACGATGCGGCTCGCGGGGAAGGCCGCCGAGCGCCTCAAGGCCATCACTCCCGCGGGCCATCGCGCCCTGATCCACCTGACCATCACGGATGATGCGCCCTATGCGCTGGCCGTGGTGGTGATCGAGGCCTTGCCGGAAACCCGGTGATCGCTCCTCTGCCGCCACATTGCCCTTGCAGAAGGCGACCTGTATATCCCTCCGAAGATTGAATTTCCCGAGGAAATCCACGCATGTCCAACCTGACGCCGGGCGAGCCCGCGAAAGCCCGATCGGGCGGCTGGGGCGAAACGATCCGCGTGATCGTGGAAGCCCTGCTGATCGCCGTGGTCATCCGCACGCTTCTGTTCCAGCCCTTCTCGATTCCCTCGGGCTCACTGATCCCGACCTTGCTGATCGGGGATTATCTGTTCGTCTCGAAATACAGCTACGGCTTTTCGAGGCATTCCTTCCCGTTCTCGGCGGCGCCCTTCTCCGGCCGCATCTGGGCCGCCGAGCCGACGCGCGGGGACATCGCCGTCTTCAAGCTGCCGAAGGATAACGAGACCGATTACATCAAGCGTGTCATCGGTTTGCCGGGCGATCGGGTTCAGGTTCTCGATGGCCGCCTGCGCATCAATGGCCAGCCGGTTGAGAAGGTCGCGGACGGCTTTGTCGAGGACCGCGATGCCTTCGGCCGAGTGACCCGCGTGCCGCGTTTCCGGGAAACCCTTCCCAACGGCGTGAGCTACCACGTGATCGAGCGCGAGGGGGATCGCGGTTATTTCGACAACACGGTGGAATATGTCGTGCCCGCCGATCATTACTTCATGATGGGCGACAATCGCGATAATTCGACCGACAGCCGCGATCTGCAATCCGTCGGGTTCGTGCCGTTCGAGAACTTCGTGGGCAAGGCGCAGATCATCTTCTTCTCGATGGATGAAGGCACGCCGGCCTGGCAGGTCTGGCGCTGGCCGACCGATCTGCGCTGGAGCCGCATCTTCCAGAAGGTGCGCTGACTTTGGCGCGGCCGGGGCGGGACATGCTGGAAGCGCGGATCGGATACGCGTTCCGCGACACCGAATTGCTGGATGAGGCGCTGACCCATGTCTCCATGTCGCTGCCGGGAGGGAAATCCTACCAGCGGCTGGAATATCTCGGTGATCGCGTGCTGGGCCTCGTGATCGCGGAGATGCTGTTCGAGGCCTTTCCGAAGGCGCCGGAAGGCGATCTCTCGCGCCGCCTTGCCGATCTCGTGCGCAAGGAGACCTGTGCGGAAATCGCGCGGGGCTGGGGCCTCGGGGATCATCTCCGGCTGGGGGAGGGGGAGCGGCGCTCGGGAGCGAGGAAGCGCGACGCCCTTCTCGGTGATGCCTGCGAGGCCGTGCTCGGCGCGGTGTTCCGCGATGGTGGTTTCGAGGCGGCGAAGGTGCTCATCCGCACCCATTGGCAAGCGCGGATGCACGCGCCGCTGATCGCGCCGAAAGACCCCAAGACAAGGCTTCAGGAATTCGTGCAGGCGCAAGGTCTGTCGGTGCCGCGTTATCAGGATGTCCGGCGCTCCGGCCCGGACCATGCTCCGGTCTTCGAGGTCGCGGTTCTGGTGGACGGCTATCCTGCGGCCTCCGCCCATGGCCCGTCGAAACGCGTGGCGGAGCGTGCCGCCGCCGAAACCTGGCTCGCGCGCGAAGGAGTGTCGTCATGACCGTCGAAACCGGAAGCCTGGAAACGCGCTGCGGCTTCGTCGCGCTGATCGGCGCGCCCAATGCGGGCAAATCGACGCTGCTCAACGCGCTGGTCGGCGCGAAGATTTCGATTGTATCCCGGAAAGTTCAGACCACCCGCACCCAGGTGCGCGGGATCGCCATCGCGGGGCAGGCCCAGATCGTCTTTGTCGACACCCCCGGAATTTTCCGTCCGAAGCGGCGGCTTGAGACCGCGATGGTCTCCTCCGCATGGGGCGGCGCGGCGGATGCCGATGTCGTCGCCGTGCTGGTGGATGTCACCCGCCACCAGGATGAGGCACAGGAGGCCGTGCTCGCGCGGCTCGAGGAGATCCGCCAGCCGAAGATCCTGATCCTCAACAAGATCGACCTTCTGGGGCGCGAGGAATTGCTGGCCATCGCGCAAACGCTGAACCAGCGCGCGAAATTCGAGGCGACCTTCATGATCTCCGCGCTCACGGGCTCCGGCGTGAAGGATATCCTGGCCGATCTCGCGCGCCGCCTGCCGAAGGGACCGTGGCTTTACCCCGAGGACGAGATTTCCGATGCGCCCTTGCGCTTTCTCGCGGCGGAAATCACCCGCGAGAAGATCTTCGAGCGCCTGCATGACGAATTGCCCTATCGCTCCACGGTGGAAACCGAGAGCTGGAAGGTTCTGAAGAATGGCGAAGTGCGCGTCGAGCAGGTGATCTATGTCGAGCGCGAGAGCCAGCGGAAGATCATGCTCGGCGAGAAGGGCCGCACCATCAAGGCGATCGGCTCGGCCGCGCGCGCTGAGATCGCAGAGGCGGCGGAAACCAGGGTGCATCTCTTCCTCTTCGTGAAGGTGCGCGAGAACTGGACCGACGATCCCGAGCGCTATCGCGAGATGGGCCTCGAATTCCCCAAAGAGCCGAAGGCGTAAGTTGGAATGGAATGGCGCGACGAGGGCCTTGTTCTCGCCACGCGCCGCCACGGCGAGCGCGACTCCCTCCTCGAGGTGATGACCGAGGCGCATGGTCGGCATCTCGGACTCGTGCGCGGCGGGCGTTCGAGCCGCATCGCGCCGATGCTCCAGCCCGGCAACCGTGTCTCGCTCGTCTGGCGCGCGCGGCTCGCGGAGCATCTCGGGCAGTTCAGGGCGGAAACGCTGGAAGCGCGGGCCGGGCAGGTGCTGGCCTCGCCGCTGGCCCTTCAGGCGGTGAACCACCTCGGAACGCTCCTGCGCCTGCTGCCCGAGCGCGAGCCGCATGAGCAGGTCTATGCCGCGGCTGACGGCCTTTGCGGACTTCTGGGAGAGCCGTTTCTTCTGGCCGAAACGCTGGTGCGGTTCGAGCTCATGATCCTGCGCGAGCTGGGTTTCGGGGTCGATCTCTCGGAATGCGCGGCCACGGGGCGGCGCGAGGATCTCATCTTCGTCTCGCCGAAATCGGCCCGCGCGGTTTCACGCGAGGCTGGCGAGCCTTATGCGCCGAAGCTCCTTGCCTTGCCCGGCTTCCTGCTCGCGGGGCCATCCCGCCCGGATGACGTGCCCGCCGTGGCCGAACTGCTCGCGGGCTTCCGCCTCAGCGGGTTCTTCCTCGCCCGCCACGTCCTCGAGCCCCGCGCCCTGCCGCCCAGCTCAGGCCGGGCCGCCTTTCTGGCGCTGTTCGAGGCGCTCCCACCCAATCGTTGAGAACGCAACATTTTCGACATTTCAAGCGAATTTTAGAGATCCTCTTCATCGAATCCCGTGTCTCTGACGGCTACAGGGATAGGGTCCTAGGAGGGGATCATGCGGACTGCAGAAGCAGGACGTTCATTCGCGCACAATCGCAGCGGAGCCGCCGCACTGATGTTTGCCCTGACGCTGCCCGTGTTGCTGGGCGGCGTGGGCCTGGCCGTTGATTACGCCGTGATCTCCCACCAGCAGGCCAGCCTACAATCCGCATCCGATAGCGCGGCCCTCGGAGCCGCGCGCGAATTGATCATTGCCGAGCCGTCCCCGCAGCGTGTGCAGGCCGTGGCGAAGCGGATCACCGATTCCCTTCTTTCCGAGGGCGAGCGCCGCAAGAAGGGGCCGAAGATCGACTGGAGCGTGACCTCGCGCCTGGATGACAAGTCCAGAAGTGTCATCGTGAATGTGTCGCGGCCGGTGAAGCCGGTTTTCTCGAAGATCTATGCCTTTCTGGGTTTCGTGCCCGATCCGTGGGTGATGGAAACCTTTTCGAAGGCCATCCTGTCCCACAACTCG
>JADCCH010000032.1 GCA_020252865.1 Methylobacterium sp. | reverse complement strand
TTGGAGACATCGACCCGCGCGACCCAATATCCCTTGGCCATCACACGCCCTCCACGATCACGAAATCACCCACGCTGACTGGCCAGCGCAGGCGGCGGGCCTCCATGTATTCGGGCGAGAAGAAATAGGCCTTCGCCTGCTCGAAACTCTCGAATTCGAGGATGACGTTGCGCGTGCGGCCCTCGCCCTCGACGATTTCCGCCTTGCCGCCCCGCGCGAGGATCTTGCCGCCATATTGCGCGATCGCCGCCGAAGCCTTCGCGGCATAGGCCTTGTAAGACTCGGGATCATGCACGGAAACGCGACCGATCAGGTAACCTTTGGGCATGGAATTCCTCCTTCAGGAAGCAGCCTGGATTTCATCGAGAATGGCCTGCATGGCCTGGGCTGGATCAGAGATGGCGGTGATGGGCCGGCCGATCACCATGTGGTCGATGCCGGCGCGGATCGCCTCACCGGGCGTCATCACGCGCTTCTGGTCGCCGGGCGGCGCGCCCGACGGGCGGATGCCGGGCGTCACGATCTTCAGGCCTTGCCCCACGGCGGCACGCACGGTCGCCATGTCGGTCGCCGAGCAGACGATGCCCGCGCAACCCGCCTCGTGGATCTGCTTCGCGCGGCGCGCGATGAGATCCTGCACGCCCATGGCGTAGCCCGCGCAGGCGAGGTCGCCATCATCCATCGAGGTCATCACCGAGACGCCGAGAATGGCGAGGTTCGCGCCGGCCGCGCCCCTGGCGGCGGCGGCGAGCGTCTGCGGATAGGCATGCACGGTAAGGAAGGCCATGCCCATGCGGGCGATCTGCCCCACACCCTTCTCGATCGTGTTGGGGATGTCGTGCAGCTTGAGATCGAGGAAGACCTTCCTGCCGCTTCTCGCAAGGTCTTGCGCGAAGGCGAGGCCACCGATGAAGGCCAGCTCGTAGCCCACCTTGTAGAAGGTCGCGCGGTCGCCCAGCCTCTCCACCACCGCCTTCGCGGTGGCGACATCCGGCACATCGAGCGCGACGATCACGCGGTCGCGGAGATCCATGTCCTCAATCCTTCTTGCGCAGTTTCACTTCCGAGAGGAGCCGCCGGAGGCAGGCGGCGAGCATCTTCGCGGCGCTTTCGTCGGCCAGCGCGCCCTCCGCGGCCAGCGCCTTGTTCGCGAAGGGCACCGGTGCCATTTCGGGGATCACCAGCGCACCGAAACCGAGTTCGAGCGTCGCGCGCAACTGCATCAGCCCGCGATAGCCGCCACGCGGGCCGGGCGAGGCCGCGCCGAGCGCCACTACCTTCCCGGCGAGGCCCGGCTTGCCGCCATTGCACATGCTCGCCCAATCGAGCGCGTTCTTGAGGATCGGCGGATAGCCGGAATTGTATTCGGGCGTGGCGATGAAAAGGCCATCATGCCCCTGCAGGGCCGCGTTGAGGGCATGCGCCTCCGGCGGCGGGTTCGGGCGGCCATCCTCGTCCACGAAGGGCAGCGGGAAATCGGCGAGCGAGATTTCCGTCACCGTCGTGCCCAGCGCAAGCAGGTCGCGCGCGGCCATCGCCGCCAAGCGGCGGTTGAGCGAGGCAAGTCGCGTTGAACCGGAAAATACCAGAATGCGCGCCATGCCATCCCTTCCGCTTGTTGAAAGCCCTTTCGGCAGTTAGAGGAAAAGGGCGTTGCTGCAAACGCGAAATTTCTTCCGCTTCGAGGGAAAGATGATTCATGACGGGCTGGTTCCGGCCATTGGCAACACGCCGCTCCTCAGGCTGAAGCGCGCCTCGGAGGAAACCGGCTGCACCATTCTCGGCAAGGCGGAATTCCTCAATCCCGGCCAGTCCGTGAAGGATCGCGCGGCGCTCTTCATCATCCGCGATGCGATAGCCAGGGGTCTCGTGAGGAAGGGCGGCACCATCGTCGAGGGCACGGCCGGCAATACCGGCATCGGCCTCACGCTGGTGGGGAAAACGCTGGGCTTGAAGAGCGTCATCGTGATTCCGGAAACGCAGAGCGAGGAGAAGAAGCTCGCGCTTCGTTCGGCAGGGGCGACGCTCATCGAAGTGCCCGCGGCGTCCTATTCCAACCCCAACAATTTCGTGCGCGTCTCTGGCCGCCTCGCGGAGGAACTCGCGAAAACGGATCCCAATGGCGCCTTCTGGGCCAACCAGTTCGACAATGTCGCGAACCGGCAGGCGCATGTCGAAACGACCGCACCGGAAATCTGGCGGGATACCAACGGCAAGATCGACGGCTTCATCTGCGCGGTGGGTTCTGGCGGCACGCTCGTCGGCACGGCGATGGGCCTGCGCGAGAGGAAGCCCGATATCAGGATCGGCCTTGCCGACCCCTTCGGCGCCGCACTTTACAGCTATTACACCACCGGCGAACTCAAGGCCGAGGGCTCCTCGATTTCCGAGGGCATCGGGCAGGGCCGCATCACCAAGAACCTCGAAGGCTTCAAGCCGGATTTCGCCTGGCGCATCCCGGATGACGAGGCGATGCGCATCGTCTTCGGCCTCGTGGAGGAAGAGGGCCTCGTGATGGGCGCTTCCACGGGGGTGAACGTGGCCGGTGCCATCCGGCTCGCGAAGGAGATGGGGCCGGGACACACGATCGTGACCATCCTCTGCGATTATGGCACGCGCTATGCCTCGCGGCTGTTCAACCCGGAATTCCTGGCCTCGAAGGGGCTGGAAGCGCCGCATTGGCTCACGGAGAAGAGCGCGATCCGCGCGCCTCTGGTGGCGGTCTAGAGCGAAATTCGATCTGAATGAACCCGATCGACCGCTCTGTGTTTTTGTGATTGATCGCATTTTCTTCGATCAACCGGCATCCACTTGGCCGGAAAACGCTCTAGATCTCAGGCCTGCCGGCGGCGATAGACCCAGACACAGGCCGGCGGGAGGTTCTTCCAGACCCGCGGGCTGACATGCGCCTCGAAAGTCGCGCCCTTTCGTGGCAAAGGCGAGACCGTGGCATAGGTGAACTGGATGAAGGGCGCACCAGGCGACATCAGCCCGAAGGCCCGATCGAGCAGCGCGAGGCGCAGCTTCTCGGGCTTCGTGAAAAGCGGAAGCGAAGACACGACCGCCGCCGCCGGCTTCTTCAGATGCGGCGCGACCACGGTTTCCAGCGCATAGGCATCGCCCTGCACAATGGTCGCCTCGGGATAGCGCTTCGCCAGCAGCGTGCAGAATTCCGGATTGTATTCAACCAGAACAAGCCGCTCCTCGGCGATGCCGCGCGCGATGAGTGCGTCCGTCACCGGACCGGTGCCGGGACCAAGCTCGACCACGGGGCCCATGCTCTCGGGGTCGATATAGCTCGCCATCCTGCGCGCCAGCGCCTTGGAAGAAGGCGACACCGCGCCGGTGACGAGGGGCTTGTCGAACCAGGTCTTGAGGAAACGGGCATCGTCATCGATCTTGGCCTGTCTTACCTCGGCCTGGATTTTCGCGACGAGCTTCCTGCCCTTCCGCTGCCACTCATGGAGCGGATCAGGTTTTGTCGGGCCGATCATCTTGGCGTCGCGCAGGGACTTTGCCTCGGCCTTGCTCTTCACCTCGGCCTTGATGCGCGCAACCAGCTTCCTGCTCGTGCGGCGCAGGTCCTCGAAGGGCTTTTCTTTGCGAAGGCCGGTCAACACGCACGCTCCCGGTTGCGCTTCTGCCTATGGCGGTCATAATCCCCTTGCCGGCACAGGGCAAGGGCGCGGCCGATCTTCAGCGTTCGCGGAAGGCCCGG